>JBHELS010000379.1:0-17053 GCA_046263015.1 Burkholderiales bacterium
CCTGCGCTACTTCAGGGACTCGCTCGGACGACAGGCGTCACCCCCGCGCAAATAGATGGGGCCGACGTTCCTCATGGCGTTCGCCCTGATGCTGGTGCTGGAGGGCGTGTTGCCGTTCGTCGCGCCGACGCTTTGGCGCGATACCTTCCGCCGCATCACGCAGATGAGCGACGGACAGATTCGCTTCATCGGGCTCTCCTCGATCATCGTCGGATTGCTGCTGCTCGTCTGGGCGAGAAGCTAGGCGCGTGCGCTGGCTGCTGCCCGAGTTCGTCGAGGATATTTTGCCCGCCGAGGCGATGCGCATGGAGCGGTTGCGCCGGCGCATCCTCGACCTCTTCTTCCGCCGCGGCTACGAGCTCGTCATGCCGCCGCTTCTCGAGTACATCGATTCGCTTCTCACCGGCACCGGTCACGATCTCGAGCTTCGCACCTTCAAGGTGCTCGACCAGTTCTCGGGCCGCATGATGGGCATCCGCGCCGACATCACGCCGCAGGTGGCGCGCATCGACGCGCACCTTCTCAAGCGCCAGGGTGTGACGCGCCTTTGCTACTGCGGCAGCGTCTTGCACACGCGTCCCGCGGCGCCAGGGGCTACGCGTGAGCCGATCCAGCTCGGCGCCGAGATCTACGGCGCAGCCGGCGTCGCCGCCGATCTTGAAATCCAGCGGCTCCTCTGCGATGCGCTTCGCCTCGCGAAGCTGCGCGGCGTGCGGCTCGACATCGGGCACGTCGCGGTCTTCCGCTCGCTCGCGCGGGCCGCCAAGGTGCCGGCGGAGCTCGAAGCAGAGCTCTTCGTCGCCCTGCAGAAGAAGGACCTGCCCGAGCTGCGCAATCTCTCGCGTCAGCTCGACGGCAAAACGCGCGCCGCGCTCGAGCGGCTGCCCGAGCTCTACGGCGGTGCCGAAGTGCTCGAGCGCGCGCGGCGCGAGCTGCCCGCTCTCCCGGCGCTGCGCGCCGCGCTGAAAACGCTGCGCGCGCTCGCCAAGGCGAGCCCCGTGCCGATCAGCTTCGATCTCGCGGAATTGCGCGGCTACCACTACCACTCGGGCGTCGTGTTCGACGCCTATTGCGATGGCGTCATTGGCCCTGCCGCGGCTTCTATCCTGGTGGCGCGCGGCGGACGCTACGACGAGGTCGGAAGCGCCTTTGGCCGCGCGCGGCCGGCGAATGGCTTTTCCATCGATCTTCGCAGCGTCGCCGGCGTGGTGAAATAGCAAGCTATGAGCGCGCGCAACGTCGTCGTCATCGGCACCCAATGGGGTGATGAGGGCAAGGGCAAGATCGTCGACTGGCTCACCGACCGGGCGCAAGGCGTGGTGCGCTTCCAGGGCGGGCACAACGCCGGCCACACGCTCGTGATCGGCGGCAAGAAAACCGTCCTGCACCTCATTCCCTCCGGGATCATGCGCGGCGATGTCGACTGCTTCATCGGCAACGGCGTCGTGGTGTCGCCGCAGGCGCTCGTGGCGGAGATGGATGAGCTCGAGGCGGGCGGCGTGCGCGGCGTGGTAGCCCGCCTCTCCGTCTCCGAAGCCTGTCCCCTGATCCTCGCCTACCACGGCGCGCTCGACCTCGCGCGCGAGGCGGCGAAAGGCGAGAAAAAGATCGGCACCACGGGGCGCGGCATCGGGCCGGCGTACGAAGACAAGATCGCGCGGCGCGCGATCCGCGTCCAGGACCTCTTCGATCCCAAGCGCTTCGGCGAGAAGCTCCGCGAGCTTCTCGATTTCCACAACTTCGTGCTGCAGAGCTACTACCGCCAGCCGAAGGTCGATTACGAGCAAACGCTCGAGGAGACGCTGGCGCTCGCGCCGCGCCTCGCGCCGCTCATCGCCGACGTGCCGCGCGCGCTCTATCACGCGAATCGCGCCGGCAAGAATTTGCTGTTCGAAGGCGCGCAAGGCTCGCTCCTCGACATCGACCACGGCACCTATCCGTATGTGACGTCGTCCAATTGCGTCTCCGGCGCGGCCGCCGCTGGCGCCGGCATCGGGCCGATGCATCTGCACTACGTACTCGGCATCACCAAGGCGTACAGCACGCGTGTCGGCGGCGGGCCGTTCCCGACCGAGCTCTCCGACGACGTCGGCGAGCACCTGCGCCAGCGCGGCCAGGAGTTCGGCGCCACCACCGGCAGGCCGCGGCGCACCGGCTGGTTCGACGCCGCGGCGCTCAAGCGCTCGATCCAACTCAACGGGGTTTCCGGCCTGTGCATCACCAAGCTCGATGTGCTCGACGGCGTCGAGTCGGTGAAGATCTGCGTCGGCTACAAGCTCGAGGGCGGCTTCTCCGAGATCCTGCCGGTGGGCGCCGATGAGCTCAGCCGCTGCGAGCCGGTGTACGAGGAGCTGCCCGGCTGGATGGAGAGCACGGTGGGCATTCGCGCTTTCGAGCGCCTGCCGAAGAACGCCCAGGCTTATCTCAACCGCATCGAGGCGCTCGCGGGCGTGCCGATCGATCTCGTGTCGACCGGGCCCGACCGCGAAGAGACGATCGTGCGCCGCCACCCCTTCGAACCAGCGTAGCGCATGGAACAAATCTGTACTTGGTACCGATTTCAGCTAGACTGTACGGTCTAGTCTAAGCATTCCCCGGGAGTCCCATTGCCGGTCGAAAACCGCGAGCGCGTTCTGCGCGCCGCGACCGATTCTTTTCTCGCGCGCGGCTACGCCTCGAGCGTCGACGACATCGCGCGTCGTGCCGGCGTCGCCAAGCAGACGGTCTACAGCCACTTTCCGAGCAAGGATCGTCTGTTCCGCGAAGTGGCGCGCGGCCTCGCCATGGGCGTGCTGGTGGAGCTGGAAGGCGGTGATCTGCGTGCCGCGCTACTGCGCTTCGCGGCTGCCTACCGGCAGCGCGCGCTCGGAGCGCAGGGCATCGCGAGCTTCCGCACGCTCGTTCCCGAGGTGCCGCGCTTCAAGGCCATCGCGCGCTCGATGTACGCCGACACGGTCGGGGCCATGGTCGAGCGGCTCGCGCAATATCTCGGCGCCGCGATGCGCGGGGGGCGCCTGCGCCGCGAGGATCCCGAGCTCGCCGCGGAAATGCTCCTCAGCATGCTCGCCGGGACCGACCGGGTGAAGCGCCTTTTCTGCGTCGCCAACGGCATCGACCACGACGAGCGGCGCACGGCGCGCATCGTCGATTGCTTCCTGAGAGCCTACAAGACATGATCCGCCTCCTCATCGCAAGTCTTTGCCTCGCGCTTGTCGCCTGCAGCGAGGGCGATGCCAAGCAGAAGAAGGAAGACAACGCCAAGGCGCCGCCGCCGGCGCTGCCGGTGTCCGTCATCGAGGTGGCGCCGCGCGACGTGCCGGTGGTGTTCGAAGCGGTCGGCCGCACCGAAGGCTCGCGCGAGGTGCAGGTGCGCGCGCGTGTCGCCGGCATTGTGGAAAAGCAGCTCTACACCGAAGGCGACAGCGTAAAGGCCGGCGCCGTGCTCTTCCAGATCGAGCGCGCGCCGTTCGAAATCGAGCTCGCACAGACGCGCGGCGCCCTCGCCCAGGAGCTCGCGAAAGAGGAGCTCGCACGCCAGGAGTTCGAGCGCCTGAAAGGCCTCGCCGACCGGCGCGCGATCAGCCAGAAGGAGGCGGACCAGGCGGCGTCCGCCGTCGAGCAGTCGCGCGCCGCGGCGCAGGTGGCGCGAGCGCGCCTGCGGCAGGCCGAGCTCAACCTGTCATACACTACGGTGAGCGCGCCGATCGGCGGCATCACCGGCCGGGCGATGCAGTCGATCGGCAGCCTAGTCTCGCCCAATAACGACAGCGCCATCCTCACTACGCTCACGCGCGGCGATCCGCTGTGGGTGCGCTTTTCCCTCTCGGAAGCCGAGTACGCCACGGTGCGTAACCAGAGCAGGGACCCGGCCGTGCAGCTCGAGACCGCCGACGGCAAGCCCTATCCGGAGAAGGCGCGCCTCAACTTCACCGGCTCCGCCGTCGACGCCGGCACCGGCACCGTGCAGATGCGCGCCGAGGTGCCGAACCCGCAGCTCGCCCTCTTGCCCGGGCAATTCGTGCGAGTGAAAGTCGTCGCCGGCACTCAGCAGGCGATGGTCGTACCGCAGACGGCCGTGATGCAGAACGAGGGCGGGCGCTTCGTCTGGACCGTCACACCCGATGGCAAGGCGGTACAGCGCACCATCAAGGCCGGCAGCTGGCTCGGCAACGACTGGATCGTGCTCGACGGCCTTAAGGCGGGTGACTCGGTGATCATCGACAACCTCGTGCGCCTGCGGCCGAACGCACCCGTAGCGCCGAAGAAAGCAAGCTGATGTCGAAATTCTTCATCCACCGGCCGGTGTTCGCCGGCGTCATCGCCATCATCATCGTCCTCGCCGGCTTCGTCGCCGCGAACCTCCTCGCCGTCGCGCAGTACCCCGAGATCGCGCCGCCCACGGTGCTCATCACCACTACGTACCCGGGCGCGAGTGCCGAGACACTGTCGAAGACGGTGGCGGCGCCGATCGAGGAGCAGCTCGCCGGCGTCGACAAGCTCTCCTACTTCAACTCGACCTCGTCCTCGACCGGCGCGCTCACCATCACGGCGACCTTCGAGCCCGGTACCAATGTCGACCAGTCGATCTTCGAGGTGAATAACCGCGTACAGCGCGCGCTGCCGCGCCTGCCGGACGAGGTGCGCAGGAACGGCGTCATCGTGCAGAAGCGCTCCTTCGACATCCTGCTCGTCGTGTCGCTCATCTCACCCAACAACAGCCGCGACACGCTCTACCTCTCAAACTACGCCTCGATCAACGTCGTCGATGAGCTGAAGCGCATTCCCGGCGTCGCCGACGTGACCGTGTTCGGCGCGCGCGACTACTCGATGCGCGTCTGGATCAATCCCGAGAAGATGGCGCGCCTCGGCGTCACGCCGGCCGACGTGGCAGCGGCGCTGCGGGCGCAGAACGCGCAATACGCGGCCGGCAAGATCGGCACCGAGCCCGCCCCGCCCGGGCAAAACATCGTCTACACGGTGACGGCGACCGGGCGCCTCGTCGAGCCCGAGCAGTTCGGCGAGATCGTGGTGCGCGCCGGCCCGACCGGCAACGTGCTGCGCCTCAAGGACATCGCGCGCATCGAGCTCGGCGCGCTCAACTACGACACCTCGAACCAGCTGAACGGCCAGCCGACCATCGGTATGGGCACCTACCTGCAGCCGGGCGCGAACGCGCTCGAGGTGGCGGGGCTGATCCGCGCGCGCATGCAGGAGCTGAAGCCCGCCTTACCGGAAGGCGTGGACTACGCCATTCCCTTCGATACCACGCGCTTCGTCGACGCCTCGATCAAGGAGGTCAACACCACCATCTTCGAGGCGGCGCTGCTCGTGCTGGCGGTCGTGTTTCTGTTCCTGCAGACCTGGCGCGCCACGCTCATCCCGATGATCGCGGTGCCGGTGTCGCTGATCGGCGCGTTCGCGGGGCTGTGGCTGGTGGGCTTCTCCATCAACACCCTGACCTTATTCGCGCTGGTCCTCGCGATCGGCATCGTCGTCGACGACGCCATCGTGGTGCTCGAGAACGTTGAGCGCCTGATGCGCGAGAACAACATGGCGCCCTTCGATGCCGCGCTCGAGGCGATGCGCGAGGTCTCGGGCGCGGTGGTCGCCATCGTGCTCGTGCTGTGCGCGGTGTTCGTGCCGGTCGCGTTCCTCGGCGGCATCGCCGGCCAGCTCTACCGGCAGTTCGCCGTCACGCTCACCTTCGCCGTGGTGATCTCGGGCTTCATGGCGCTCACGCTCACCCCGGCGCTGTGCGCGATCCTGATGAAGAAGGGCGACCACCATTCGCGCCTCTTCGATCCGTTCAACCGCGGCTTCGCCTGGACCACGCGGCGCTTCCTCGGCGGCGTCGAGTTCCTCCTGCGCCACCGCGTGCTGTCGCTCGCCGGCTTCGCCGCCGTGCTCGCGCTGTGCGTGGGACTGTTCCTGCGCATTCCGTCCTCGTTCGTGCCCTCCGAGGACCAGGGCTACATCTTCGGCGGCATCGTGCTGCCCGACGGCGCCACGCTCGAGCGCACGCGCAAGATGTCGGCCGAGCTCTCCGATATCGCGAAGAACCTGCCGGGGGTGGAGCGCGTCTTCGCCATCACCGGCTTCGACCTCCTCGGCGGCGGCAACAAGACCAACGCCGCCACCATGTTCATCCCGCTCAAGAACTGGGACGAGCGCAAGGACCAGCCAGCGCAGGCGATCGCCGCCGAGCTCGGCCAGAAGGGCGCGGCGCTGCGCGACGGCATGGTGATCGCCTTCAGCCCGGCGGCGATCCGCGGGCTCGGCACGGCGGGTGGCTTCGAGCTCTACGTGCAGGCGCGCACCGACCCCGATCCCGCGCACCTCTACCAGGTGAACCAGGGATTCCTGCAGGCGCTGCGCGAGCACCCAAGCCTCACCGGCATCAACTCGTTCTTCCGGCCCACCGTGCCGCAGCTCAAGGTGGAAGTGGACCGGGAGAAGGCGCTCGCCCTCGGCGTGCCGGTGCAGGACGTGTTTGACGCGCTCACGAGCACCATGGCGGCGCTGTATGTCAACGACTTCAACAAGTTCGGCCGTACCTACCGCGTGCAGATGCAGGCCGACGCGCCGTATCGCGCGCAGCCCGATGACTTGGGCGCCGTGTATGTCCGCTCCACGACGACTCGCGAGATGATTCCGCTCAAGTCGCTCATCCAGACCTCCAACGTCGTCGGCCCCGAGCAGATCGACCGCTTTAACGGCTTCGTCGCCGCGCGGGTGCTCGGCAGCGGAAGACCCGGCGTGTCGTCGGGCGAGGCGATCAAGGCGGTGGAGGAGGTGGCCGCAAAGGCGCTGCCCGAGGGCTACCAGATCGCCTGGGCCGGCCAGGCGTTCCAGGAGAAGCGCACCGGCCGCCAGTCGGCGATCGCCTTCGGCCTCGCCATCGTCATGGTGTTCCTGATTCTCGCGGCGCTCTACGAGCGGTGGCTCTTGCCGATCGCCGTGGTGTTCGCCGTGCCGTTCGCCGTGTTCGGCGCACTCAGCTTGGTCGGCGCGCGCGGCCTCGAGAACGACATCTACTTCCAGATCGGCCTGGTGGTGCTGATCGGCCTCGCGGCGAAGAACGCCATCCTGATCGTGGAATTCGCGCAGCAGGGGTTCCTCGAGGGCAAGAGCGCGATGGAGGCGGCGCTGAATGCGGCGCGCCTTCGCTTCCGGCCGATCATCATGACTTCGCTCGCCTTCGTGCTCGGCGTGATGCCGCTCATGCTCTCCACGGGCGCCGGCGCCGCGGCGCGCCGCTCGATGGGCACCGGCGTGGTCGGCGGAATGCTTGCCGCCACGTTCATCGCCACGCTATTCATCCCGCTCTTCTTCGTCGTGGTCGCACGGCGGAACAAGCCGCGCGCACAGGCCGCGGCGCAGACGCCGCCGCTTTCGTCGGACCTGGTGGCAAAGTGAGTTGGACGCGCCTCCTGTTCCTCCTGCTTCTCGCCGGCTGCATGACGGTCGGCCCCGACTATCAGCGCCCGCAGATCGAACTGCCCGCGCAGTACCCCGAGAGCGTACCCGCGAGCGCCCCGGCGGTGGCGCCGCAATGGTGGAAGCTCTACGGCGATGCGACGCTCGATGCGCTGGTCGCGAGCGGGCAGAAGACGAACGCGGACGTGCGGCTCGCGGCGGCGCGCGTGCAGGAAGCGGAAGCCGCGTTGCGCGAAGCGCGCGCGACCCTCTTTCCGGAGGTAACCGGAAGCTATGCGTACGCGCGACAGCGCGTAAGCACAGCGGCCTCGCCGCCGATTCCCGCCGGCGTGCCGATCTCGCGATCCAACCACACGCTCTCGGCGTCGACCAACTTCGAGCTCGATTTCTGGGGCCGCTTCGCGCGCGCAAGCGAGGCGGCGCGCGCCAACCTGTTCGGCGCCCGTTACGCGAGCGATGTGGTGCAGATCTCGCTCGCCGGCGCCATCGCGCAGGGGTACTTCGCGCTGCGCTCGCTCGATGCGCAGCTCGCGGTGCTCGACAACACCATCCGCGTGCGGCGCGACTCGCTCGAGATCGCGCAGGCGCGCCTCGACGCCGGCCTCGCGAGCGAGCTCGACCTGCACCAGGCGCGCGGCGCGCTCGCAGATGCGGCTGCGCAGAAGCGCGAGGCCGAACGCAGCCGCGCCCTCGTCGAGCACCAGCTCGGGCAGCTCTCCGGCCGGCTCGACGTCAAGCTCGTCGCGGCCGATCTGTTCGCGCTGCCGCTCGCGCCGGTGCCGCCTGCCGGCCTGCCCTCCGAGCTCCTCGAGCGGCGTCCCGACATCCGTCAAGCCGAAGAAACGCTGGTCGCCGCCAACGCCCAGATCGGCGTCGCGCGGGCGGCGCTGTTCCCGACGATTTCGCTCACCGCCAGTGCCGGCGCGCAAAGCACCGAGCTCTCGAACCTGCTCACGAGCGGCGCCGGCATCTGGTCGCTCGGCTTCGGCCTCGCGCTGCCGCTGTTTGACGCCGGGCGGCGCGCCGCGCGCGTTGACCAGGCGCGCGCGCGCAGCGAGCAGGCGGTCGCCGGCTACCAGCGCGCCGTGGAGACCGGTTTTCGCGAAGTGGCGGACGCGCTCGTCAACGTCGAGCAAAGTGGCGAATCGGAGGCGGAGCTAAAGCAGCGTCTCGACGCCACGCGCGCCGCGCTCGAGCTATCGACGTTGCGTTACGAGAAAGGCTATTCGCCGTATCTGGAGGTGCTCGATGCGCAGCGCACGGCCAACGACGCCGAGCTTGCTTTCGTGAGGAACCGCCAGGCGCGGCTTGCCTTCAGCGTCGATCTGATGAAGGCGCTGGGCGGCGGCTGGAACGCCGGCGAGGCGAAATAATGACGGCCCGGACCCGCAATTCGGCTAAAAGCTGACGCCAGTCACGCGGCTGCCGATCGCCTGCACCGGGCCGAGCGGGTTCTGGTTTTCTTCCTTTTGCTGAATCACCGGCTGGCCGCCGGTCAGCTTGTAGACCACGATGTCATCCTTGAGAAGGATGAGACCGTTGAAGCGCCAGCCCTCGGTATGCGTCTCGCGCTGGAAGCCGAGCACGTCGAGCACCACGTTTCCCATGCGTTGCTTGTTCACCTGGCTCTGGCTGATCTCGAAGCCGCGGCAGCCGATCTTGGCGAGCACGCATTCGCGCACGCCGGTATCGAGGTCGTTGACCGAGAACGATTGGTTCAGCATGAATTTCCGCATCACGTCCGCGTAATTCAGGATGGCGATGTTGGGGTTTGCCGCCGGATCGAGGCTCATTTGCCGCAATTCGGCGATGGTCGTGCGGCCCGGGATGATCTTGTCGAAGGTGTCCTGGGCGTCCTGATAAGTCTGCCAGGGACTCGCGGTGGCCTCTTTCGACTTCGGGAGAAGCGATGAGCAGCCGGCGAGCCAACCCAGGAACACCAGGGCGACGAGGATCCGAGCTCTCATGGCCGGACGTTGTATCACTGCGGCGTCACCACGCTCTCCTCGCGCGATAGTCCAGATGGCGTGCGTACGCGTCTGTAGTCGAGCACCGACAGCGCTTCGCTGGAGGGGACGACAGCGAGACGCCGGCCCAAGCCGCAGAATGCGCCTCCAAAGCCATGCGCTACCCGGACATCGAACGCGCACGAGAGCGGCAGGCGGCCCTGAGAAGGGTGCTCGACGCCTACGCTGGGCCGGGGGCCGATCTTCGCCGTCTACGCCGTGTGGTCGACCTTTGCCGCGAACTCTCCGAGGCGACCGAGGACGTCTATTGCCGCGAGAAGGTGCAAGCCGTCGCCGAGTATGCGGCGGAGTTGCTCTCACAGGCCGAGCACCGCGCGCGCGGCAGACTCTCGGGCGTCGATTTCCTGCGGCAGCAGATCCGCGGCGCGCTCGAGCTCGTCGAAAGCCGGCTCTACAGCCTCGAGCGCCTGCGCCGTTACGGTTCGCTCTCGCGCCCGCGACGGCCGCCGGCGAGCGCCTTCAACCGCTAATTCGACGCTCCGGAGTTAAACTTCGCGCGGCGCGGATGCCTGGTGCCGAGGAAGGGACTCGAACCCCCACAGTGTTGCCACCGCTAGGACCTGAACCTAGTGCGTCTACCAATTCCGCCACCTCGGCAGCGAGGCGCGATTTTAACGGAAAACGCTAGGCGCTTGGCCAAGCGAAGACCCACGCGAACTGCATTGCGCCGGCGCGCTCGCGCGCCGCGCGACGCGCAAAGCGCCGCGCCCTACGAGCGCGAAATCGCGGCCGAGCTCGAGCGCGCGGGCGCGCCGCTCGAGCCGGGCGAGCTCGCGAGCCGGCTCGGCATTCGCGCGCGCGAGCGGCGCGCGTTCAACGCGGCGCTCGCCGCTTTGGAGCGCGCGGGCGATGTCGTCGAGAACCGCGCCGGCGCGCTGCTGGTCGCGCGCCGCATCGCGCTCGTCGCCGGGCGGATCGAGGGCCATCCCGACGGTCACGGTTTTCTCCTGCCCGATGAACGCGGCGCGTCGATCTACCTGCCGCCGCACGAGATGAGAAGCGTCATGCACGGCGATCGCGCTGCCGTGCGTGTCAGCGGTACCGATGCACGCGGCCGCCCGGTGGGTTCGCTCGTCGATGTGCTCGAACGCGCGAAGCGCCGCATCGTCGGCCGGCTGCACGACGAACACGGCGTGCTCGTCCTCGTGCCCGAGGACCGGCGCATCGCGCACGACATCCTGGTGCCGCCGGCGGAAGCGAAAAAGGCGCGCCCTGGGGAAATCGTCACGGTCGATCTGGTGGAGCCGCCCGCGCGGCACGCGCAGCCGATCGGCCGGGTCGCGGAGGTGCTTGGCCACCACGCCGATCCGGGCATGGAGATCGAGATCGCGCTTCGCAAGTTCGATCTGCCGCACCAGTTCTCGCGCCAGGCGATGGCGCTCGCGAAAGCCATCCCGGAGGAAGTGCGCAGCGAAGAAATTCGCGGCCGACGCGACCTGCGATCGCTCGAGTTCGTCACCATCGACGGCGAGACGGCGAAGGACTTCGACGACGCGGTGTACTGCACCCGCGAAGGCAAAGGCTTCCGTCTGTGGGTGGCGATCGCCGATGTCAGTCACTACGTAAGCCATGGCGAGGCGCTCGACGTCGACGCTCGCGAGCGCGGCACCTCGGTGTACTTCCCCCGGCGCGTCATTCCGATGCTGCCCGAGAAGCTCTCGAACGGCATCTGCTCGCTCAATCCGAACGTCGATCGGCTCGCCGTGGTGTGCGAAGTGGCAATTACCTCCGAGGGCGAGCTCGGCCGCTACGAGTTCTATTCGGCGGTCTTCCGCTCGCACGCGCGTCTCACCTACACGAAAGTTTGGGCCGACATCGAGAGCGGCCGGCCGCCCGAGCACATCGCGCGGCTCTACGAGCTTTTCAAGGTGCTCTTCGCGAGTCGCACTCGCCGTGGCGCCATCGACTTCGAGACCCTCGAGACGAAGATGGTGTTCGACGCGAAGGGCAAGATCGAGCGCATCGTCCCCGAGGCGCGAAACGACGCGCATCGCATCATCGAGGAATGCATGCTCGCGGCGAATGTCTGCGCCGGGGACTTCGTCGCAACGCGCAAGCAGCCGGTGCTCTATCGCGTGCACGACGTGCCCTCCGAAGACCGGGTGGCGGCGCTGCGCGCGTTTCTCGCCGAGCTCGGGCTTCAACTGCCGGGCGGCGAGGTGCCGAAACCGAGCGACTACGCCGCGCTCCTGGAAAAGATCCGTCGCCGGCCCGACTTCAACCTGCTGCAGACGGTGCTCCTGCGCTCGCTCAAGCAGGCGCTCTACACACCAGAGAACGTCGGCCACTTCGGGCTCGCGTACGAGGCGTATGTGCACTTCACTTCGCCGATTCGCCGCTATCCCGATCTGCTCGTGCACCGCGCCATCAAGGCGCTCCTCGCGGGCAAGCGCTACGGCACCGATCTTGACTGGGAGGCGCTCGGCCGGCACTGCTCGGAGACCGAGCGGCGCGCGGATGATGCGAGCCGCGACGTCGAGAGCTGGCTCAAGTGCTATTTCATGCGCGATCGCGTCGGCGAGCGCTTCGGCGGCACCATCACGGGCGTCGTGCCGTTCGGACTTTTCGTCACGCTCGACGACTACTACGTGGACGGTCTCGTCCACATCTCGGAGCTCGGCCGCGACTATTTCGAGTACGACGGCGCGCGCCACATGCTCTTTGGCAGCCGCAGCAAGAAGCGCTTCCGCCTCGCCGATCGAATGCAGGTGAAGCTGGTGAGGGTCGACGTCGACCAGCGGAAGATCGACCTCGTACCGGCGCCATAAATGGTGACAGTCACCATTTTTTCGCCGGCATGAGCCGCGAGCGCGAGCCGCGGGTGGTCTTCGGCTTCCATGCGGTGCTCGCCCGTCTGCGCGCCGATGCGCATTCGGTGCTCGAGATCTTTCTCGACGAGACGCGCAACGACGCGCGCATCCGCGATCTGGTCGCGGCCGCGGAACGCTCCGGGGTGCGCCTGATGCGCGTGCCGACGAAGCGCCTCGACGGCTTCTACGGCGGCGGCCGCCACCAGGGCGTCGTGGCCCGCGTCGCCGTCAAATCGCTCGGCGAGAGCCTGGACGACGTGCTCGACGGCGTGACGCAGCCACTCTTGCTCGTGCTCGATGGCGTCACCGATCCGCATAACCTCGGCGCCTGCCTGCGCGTCGCCAACGCCGCCGGCGCGGCAGCGGTGCTCGCGCCCAAGGACCGCGCCGCCGGCATCTCGCCCGCCGTGTCGAAGGTGGCGAGCGGCGCGGCCGAGGCGACGCCCTATCTCATGGTGACCAATCTCGCGCGCACGCTGAGCGAGCTGAAGGAGCGGCAGGTATGGATCGTCGGCGCCGACGAGCGTGCGCCGCAGTCGCTCTACGAAGCCGACCTGCCACCCGCCATCGCCTGGGTGCTCGGCGCAGAGGGCGAAGGCATGCGGCGCCTCACGCGCGAGAGCTGCGATCTGCTGGTGCGCATCCCGATGGGCGGAGAGGTGGACAGCCTGAACGTCTCGGTGAGCGCCGGCATCTGCCTCTTCGAGTCGGTGCGCCGGCGAACCACTCGCCCGGCGAAAGGTCAGACCGGCATGGCAAGCCAAGGCCCGAAGTACGACCCTCCGGATCCGACGCAGATCGAGCTCAACCCGGAAGCACTCGATTTCTGGGCGCGCACGCTCGAGACCGACCCAGCCAAGATCCGCCGCGCGGTGCAAAAGGTCGGACCGACCCTCGAGCGCGTCAAGCAGGAGCTCGGCATCGGCGGCGCCGGCTAGTCGCCGAAGCGCTTCTTTTT
The DNA here is from genome assembly GCA_046263015.1 of Burkholderiales bacterium. Classification (GTDB taxonomy): domain Bacteria; phylum Pseudomonadota; class Gammaproteobacteria; order Burkholderiales; family SG8-39; genus SCGC-AG-212-J23. The sequence goes on from JBHELS010000379.1 coordinate 13,233, forward strand.
CAAGTACAATCGCGCGCTTTCCGCGTCGCACCGCGAACCGCTGGCGGTCGGCCAAACCCATGGGAAAGGAGCGAATCCGCGCATGCGGCATTACGAGATCGTTTTCATCGTCCATCCCGACCAGAGCGAGCAGGTGCCCGCGATGGTCGAGCGCTACAAAGGGCTGATCGCCGGCCGTCAGGGCACGGTGCACCGCCTAGAAGACTGGGGCCGGCGCCAGCTCTCCTACCCGATCGCCAAGGTGCACAAGGCGCACTACGTGCTCATGAACATCGAGTGCGACAACGAGACTCTCACCGAGCTCGAGCACTCGTTCAAGTTCTCCGACGCGGTGCTCCGCCACCTGATCGTCAAGATGGACAAGGCCGTGACCGCTCCGTCGCCGATGATGAAGGAGGAGAAATCCAAGTCGATGATGGAGCGCGGCCCGGACATTGGCGCTGAACCGCCTCGAGCTGAGCGGCCGGTTGCTTGAGCTCGGAAAGCTCCGCCACACGCCCGCGGGCGTAGCGGCGCTCGAATTCAAGCTCGCGCATGAATCGGAGCAGGACGAGGCCGGCGGCCGCCGCAAGGTGCAAGCGGAGATCGGCGCCATCGCCTTCGAATCGCAGGCACGGCTTCTCGCCGAGCGCACGCTCGGCAGCGCCGTGCGGGTGCAGGGGTTTTTGAGCGCGAAGAGTAAGCGCGCGAAGCGCCTCGTCCTGCATGTTACGGACATCGAATTCGTAGAAGGAGAGTAGGGCATGCCACCACCACGCAAAGGCAAAGGCAAAGGCAAAGGGAAGTTCGGCAAGGACAAGAAGGACAAGGGCCAGCGGGCGCTCTTTCGCCGGCGCAAGTTCTGTCGCTTCACCGCCGAGAAAGTCGAATGGATCGACTATAAGGACGTGGAAGTGCTGAAGGACTTCGTGAACGAGACGGGCAAGATCATCCCGGCGCGCATCACCGGCACCGCTGCCGGCTACCAGCGCCAGCTCTCCGACGCGATCAAGCGCGCCCGCTTCCTCGCGCTCCTGCCCTACACGGATCTGCACTGAGGCGCCTATGCAAGTCATCCTGATGGAGAAGGTCGCGAACCTGGGCGAGCTCGGCGACGTCGTCAAGGTGAAGGACGGCTTCGCGCGCAACTACCTCATCCCGCACGGCAAGGCGAAGCGCGCCACGGACGCGAACCTGAAGGCCTTCGAGTCGCGGCGCGCCGACCTCGAGAAAGCGCAGGCCGAAACGCTCGGCAGAGCGAAGGAGCGCGGCACGAAGCTCGAGGGACTGACCTTGCAAATCACGCAGAAGGCGGGCCCCGACGGGCGGCTCTTTGGCTCGGTGACCAACTACGACATCGTCGAAGCGCTCACCAAGCAGGGCCACGAGGTCGAGCGCGCTAACGTGCGCATGCCGCAGGGGCCGCTAAAGCAGGTGGGCGACTTCCCGATCGAAATCGCGCTGCATACCGACGTCACCGCCACGATCACGGTCTCGGTGTTGGGCGAGCAGTAGCGAAGCCGCAAGGCAGAAGCGAAAAAGGGCCCGAGCGGGCCCTTTTTTTCTCGCGGCGCGGGAAGCGGTGTCAAGAAAAATAAATTGTTTCTATCCACCGCCGTCCACAAACTATCGACACGCTGCGCACAGCTAATCCACAGCGAGCGCGCGTGCCACGCCCCGGCTGCCCAAATTCGCGGCAACGTCCCGAGGTCACCGCATTCGCGGCCCTCGTATCGCCGCCGATCCTCCCTATGATGGCGGCCCAAGGGAGGTAGGACAAAAAATGGCCGTTGCCCACTCGCTCGCCCGAGAGGCGAGCGCCGATCCGCAGCTCATCGCGCTCAAGGTGCCGCCGCATTCGGTCGAGGCGGAGCAGTCGCTCCTCGGCGCGCTCCTCCTCGACAACCAGGCGTTCGACCGCGTCGCCGATCTCGTCGCCGCCGACGACTTCTACCGCGACGACCACCGGCGCATCTGGCGCCATATCTCGAGGCTGGTCGAGAACTCGCGCCCCGCCGACGTCGTCACGGTCGCGGAATCGATCGAAGCGAGCGAGGACAAGGACAAGACCGGCGGCACGGCATACCTTGCGGCGCTCGCGCAGAACACGCCGAGCTCCCTGAATGTCCGGCGCTACGCCGAGCTCGTGCGCGAGCGTGCGGTGCAGCGGCGCCTCGCCCAGGTCGCGACCGAGATCGCCGAGTCGGCGCTTGCCCCCTCGGGCAAGGAGGTCGGGCAGCTGCTGGATGAAGCCGAGTCGAAGATTTTCCAGATCGCCGAATCGGGCGCGAGGAAGGACCAGGGGCTGATCGGCATCGCGCCGATCCTCGCCAAGGTTTACGAGCGGATCGACCATCTGCACAACCAGGACAATCCCTCCGATGTCACGGGCGTGCCGACCGGCTTCACCGACCTCGATCAGAAGACGGCGGGTCTACAGCCGGGGGATCTCATCATCGTCGCCGGCCGTCCCTCGATGGGCAAGACCGCCTTCGCGTTGAACATGGCCGAGCATGTGGCGCTGCATCCGAGCGTGCGCCTGCCGGTGGCGGTGTTCAGCATGGAAATGAGCGGCTCGCAGCTCGCGATGCGCATGCTCTCCTCGATCGCGCGCGTCGATGCGCACAAGTTGCGCACCGGGCGGCTCTCGGATGAGGAATGGTCGCAGCTCACCGAAGCGATGGGGCGGCTACACGAGGCGACGATCCATGTCGACGAGACGGCGGCGCTCAACGCCTTGGAGGTGCGCGCGCGCGCCCGGCGCCTGAAGCGCGAGTACTCCAAGCTCGGCCTCGTGATCGTCGACTACCTGCAGCTTATGTCATCGACCTCGCAAGGCGAGAACCGGGCCACCGAGATCTCCGAGATCTCGCGCTCGCTCAAGGCGCTCGCCAAGGAGCTCGAGGTGCCGGTGATCGCCCTCTCCCAGCTCTCGCGCGCGGTGGAGCAGCGTAACGACCGCCGGCCGATGATGTCGGACCTGCGCGAGTCGGGCGCGATCGAGCAGGACGCCGACGTCATCCTGTTCATCTACCGCGACGAGGTTTACCATCCGGACAAGGAGGAGGCGAAGGGCCGCGCCGAGGTGATCATCGGCAAGCAGCGGAACGGGCCGATCGGCAAGATCGATCTCACGTTCCTCGGCCGCTTCACGCGCTTTGCCAACTTCCAGGATCCGAACGCTTTCTAGAGGGAGGAAAGCATGGCCGAGCCGGATGTGGCGCAACGCTCACCGTTCGCTGTCGAGCTAGCGCCGGGAGACTACTGGTGGTGCGCCTGCGGGCGCTCGAAGAGACAGCCCTTCTGCGACGGCTCGCACAAGGGCTCGGCGTTCACGCCGGCGAGGTTCACCCTCACCGAGGCGCAGAAGCTGTGGCTTTGCGGCTGCAAGCGCACGAGCGGCCGCCCGTTCTGCGACGGCTCGCACAAGAAGCTTCCGGTCGAGACCTAGCTCCCGAAGTTCGGGATCAGGCACCGAATTACTTCTTGGTGGCGCTCCACTTGCCTTCCTGACCCTTGTCGTCGCGGAAGGTGCCCTGCATCTGGCGGCCGTTCACCTGTCCGGTGAAGTCGCGCCGCATGCCGGACTGGTCGACGTAGGCGAAGCTGATCTGCGCGCCGCGCATGCGCGCTTCGCGCAGGCCGCCCTGGATGCCGCCGAGCGTTACCGTGCCGTTGATCTTCTGGAAAGTCTGCTCTAACGTGAGGTCGCTTTTCTGTCCGCCTGCTTCGAGTGCCCACGTGCCCATGACGTTCGCCGGCACGATCCAGAAGTAGGCGCGGCGGCCGTCCATGGTCGAGATCTCGTCCGCCTCCCAGTCTTCCATGGTGAACGAGTGCGA
>JBHELS010000380.1:0-5325 GCA_046263015.1 Burkholderiales bacterium
GTTCAGCGCCGTGCATGAGCTCGGCAACACTTGGCAGCTCCTCGCTGATGCGACGTGGACGCAATGGAACCGCATCCAGCAGGTGCCGCTCGTGCGCAGCAACGGCGCGACGCTCGATACTCTGGTTTTCAATTTTCGCAATACTTGGCGGCTCTCCGCCGGCGCCAATTACCGGATGGGGAGCGCCTGGGTGCTGAAAGCGGGCCTTGCCTGGGACCAGGCGCCCGTGCCCAATGCCGAGACGCGCAGCGTGCGCTTGCCGGACAACAACCGCGTGTGGCTCTCCTTAGGCGCTGCCTACAAGATGGGCCGCAGCGGCAAGCTCGATGTCGGCTACTCGTTCGTCAAAGTCAAAGACGCAGACATCAACAACAACCAGGCGGCGGCAGGCCGGGGGATCGTCACCGGCAGCTACAGCGCCGATATCCACGTTTTCGGCTTGCAATATCAGCACACATTCTAAGGGCGCGGTGGCCGCGGAGGAGCGGTGCGAGTTCTCGATCGGCGAGCTCGCGAAAGAATTCGACGTCACGCCGCGCGCCATCCGTTTCTACGAGGACCAGGGATTGCTTTCGCCGCGCCGCGAGGGCCAGCGGCGCATCTACACCGCGCGTGAGCGCACACGCCTTAAGCTCACGCTGCGCGGCAAGCGGCTCGGCCTCTCGCTCGCCGAGATCCGCGAGTTGATCGACATGTACGAGCCGGGTCGCGACGAGCGGGCGCAGCTCGAGCGCTTCCGCGAGGTGCTCGAGACGCACCGCAAGAGCCTTCTTCAGCAGCGTGCCGACATCGAGGCACAGCTCGGCGAGATCGAGACGTTCGAAAAGCGCGTGCAGAAGCAGCTGCGCCGCGGCCGCCGCTAGGCCGAGGGACCGGGGGGGCCGAGTTGACGTTTACGTAAACGTCAAGTAGCCTGCCCGGTTGCCGATGAACGCGCCCGCCGTCCCGCCGCCCCGCGATCCCAATTTCGCCGCGCGGGTGCGCGAAAGCTTCGCGCGCCAGAAGGCGATGGCGCTGATCGGGGCGACCCTTGGCCTGGTGGCGCCCGGCACCGTGGAAATCGCGCTGCCCTTCCGCGATGACCTGACGCAGCAGAAGGGTTTCGTGCACGGCGGCATCATCGGCATGATCGCCGACACCGCCTGCGGCTACGCTGCGTTCTCACTCATGCCCGCCGACTGCTCGCTCGTGACGGTGGAATACAAGATCAACATCCTCGCGCCCGCGACCTCGGCACTCGTCGCCCGCGGCGAGGTGATGAAGTCCGGTCGCACCCTGACGGTGGCGCGCGCGGAGGTGTACGCTCAGGACCGTACGCATGTCGCCACCATGCAGCAGACGCTGATGATGCTTGCCGGCCGACCCGATCATCCCGAATGAGTTACCTGCGCTTCGACCACGGCGAAGCGATCGAGATGCTGCGCGACACGGTGCGCAACTTCGCGGCGAAGGAGATCGCGCCGCGCGCCGCCGAGATCGACCGCTCGAACGAGTTTCCGTCGGACCTCTGGCGCAAGCTCGGCGACCTCGGACTCCTCGGCGTCACCGTGGAGGAGGAGTACGGCGGCACGGCGATGGGCTATCTCGCGCACATCGTGGCCATGGAAGAGATCTCGCGGGCCTCCGGCTCCATCGGCCTCTCGTACGGCGCGCACTCCAACTTGTGCGTGAACCAGATCCGCCGCAACGGCAGCGAGGCGCAGAAGCGCAAATACCTGCCGAAGCTCATCTCCGGCGAGCACGTCGGCGCGCTCGCCATGTCGGAGCCGGGCGCAGGCTCTGATGTCGTCGGCATGCGGCTTCGCGCCGAGCGGCGCGGCGAGCGTTACGTGCTGAACGGCAACAAAATGTGGATCACCAACGGACCCGACGCGAATCTGCTCGTGATCTACGGCAAGACGAGCGACCAGGGCATTACCGCGTTCCTGGTCGAGCGCGCCATGAAGGGCTTCTCTACGGCCCAGAAGCTGGACAAGCTTGGCATGCGCGGCTCGAACACCTGCGAGCTCGTGTTTCGCGACTGCGAAGTGCCCGCGGAAAATGTGCTCGGCGAAGAGGGCAAAGGCGTCAAGGTGCTCATGTCCGGTCTCGACTACGAGCGTGCGGTGCTCGCCGGCGGGCCGCTCGGCATCATGGCCGCGTGCCTCGACACCGTGGTTCCGTACGTCCACGAGCGGAAGCAGTTCGGCCAGCCGATCGGCGAGTTCCAGCTCATGCAGGGGAAGCTTGCGGATATGTACACCACGTTCTCCGCCTGCCGCGCCTACGTCTACGCCGTCGGACAAGCGCTCGACCGCGGGGAGACCACGCGCAAGGACGCGGCCGGCGCGATTCTTTACGCCGCCGAAAAGGCGACCTGGATTGCCGGCGAGGCCATCCAGGCGTTGGGCGGCATGGGCTATATCAACGAGACGCCGACCGGCCGCCTATGGCGCGACGCGAAGCTCTATGAGATCGGCGCCGGCACTTCCGAAATCCGCCGCTGGCTCATCGGCCGCGAGCTTTTCGCCGAAACCGAATAGAAGGAACACGCATGCAATCCGATCCGATCGTCATCGTCTCCGCCGCGCGCACACCGATGGGCGCGTTTCAGGGCGAGCTCAAGAACTTCGCCGCGCCGGAGCTCGGGGCCGCGGCTATTCGCGCCGCCGTCGAGCGCGCGAAGATCCGGCCCGAGGACGTGCAGGAAGTGCTGATGGGTTGCGTGCTGCCCGCCGGTCAAGGCCAGGCACCCGCGCGGCAAGCCGCGCTCGGCGCCGGATTGCCCCTCGCCACCGGTTGCACGACCGTAAACAAGATGTGCGGCTCCGGTATGAAAGCCGCAATGCTCGCGCACGACATCCTCGCGACGGGCAACGCGGAGGTGATCGTCGCGGGCGGCATGGAGTCGATGACCAACGCCCCTTACCTCCTCCCCAAAGCGCGCGCCGGCCTGCGCATGGGCCATGGGCAAGTGATCGACCACATGTTCTACGACGGCCTCGAGGACGCGTACGACAAAGGCCGTCTGATGGGCACGTTCGCCGAAGACTGCGCGCAGAAGTACGCGTTCTCGCGCGAGGCGCAAGACGAGTTCGCCATCACCTCGCTCAAGCGCGCGCAGCAGGCGAACAAGAAAGGCTGGTTCGCTTGGGAGCTCACGCCGATCGCCATCAAGGCGGGCAAGGAAGAGCGCTTCATCGAGAACGACGAGCAGCCGTTCAAGGCCGTGATCGACAAGATTTCCTCCCTCAAGCCCGCCTTCCGCAAGGAGGGCACCGTCACCGCCGCCAACTCGAGCTCAATCTCCGATGGCGCTGCGGCGCTCGTCATGATGGGCCGCTCGACGGCGGAGCGCCGCGGGCTCGTGCCGCTTGCCGTGGTAATCGGGCAGTCGACGCACGCGCAGGAACCGGGGCTTTTCACAACCGCCCCGGTCGGTGCCATCACCAAGCTCTTCCAGCGCACCGGTTGGACCGCAAAGGATGTCGACCTCTTCGAAATCAACGAGGCATTCGCCGTCGTGACGATGGCGGCGATGAAGGAGCACGGCTTGCCGGCCGAAAAAGTGAACGTGCACGGCGGCGCCTGCGCGCTCGGGCATCCAATCGGCGCTTCGGGTGCGCGCATCCTCGTCACGCTGATCGGCGCGCTGCGCAAGTACGGGCTTCGCCGCGGCGTCGCGAGCCTGTGCATCGGTGGCGGAGAGGCGACCGCTATGGCGCTGGAACTCGCCTGAATGAAGCGGGCCCTGCAAGCGCTGCTCGACAGCTCGCGCTTCCTGCGCCCGTACGGCTTTCGCGTTGTCAGCATCAAGAAGGGCGGCGAGTGCACGCTCGAGCTGCCGCACCACCGTGATCTCGAGCGCCCCGGCGGCATCATCAACGGCCCGGCGCTGATGGCCGCCGCCGACTGCGCCATGTGGCTTGCCATCAAGGCAAAAATCGGGGTCGAAGGCGATGCGCTGACGAGCGAGCTCAACACCGCCTTCCTCGCGCCCGCGAAGAGCGAGCACGTGTACTGCACCGCGCGCATCCTGAAATTCGGCCGGCGTCGCATCTATGGCGTGGCCGAGTGCCACGGCAAGCGGGGCGGGCTTTTCACGCACCACACGCTCACCTACGTGCGCCCCGGCTGATGGACCACGCCGAAATCCGCGAAGCGGTCCGCCGCTACGCGCGCGAGCAGCTCGCCCCGCACGCGGCGCGCTGGGATCGCGACAAGGAGTTTCCACGCGAGGCGCTGAAGGGCCTTGCCGCAATGGGCCTCTATGGCATCGCCATTCCCGAGCAATGCGGCGGCGCCGGCCTCGACTACAGCGCCATGGCGATCGCCTGCGAGGAAATCGCCGCCGGCGATTGCGCAACCGCAACGATCGTCGCGGTCAACAATCTGGTGGCCGGCATCCTGAACGGCTACGGCAATGACGAGCAGAAGCGCTGCTATCTGATGCCGCTCGCCAAGGGCGAGATGCTCGGCGCCTTTGCGCTCACCGAGCCGCAGGTCGGGTCCGACGCCGCAGCCATCACCACGCGCGCCGAGCGCAAGAACGGCGATTACGTGCTGAACGGCGTGAAGCAGTTCATCACCTCGGGAAAGAACGCCAACATCGCCGTGGTCTTTGCCGTGACGGACAAGGCCGCCGGCAAGAAAGGTATCAGCGCCTTCCTCGTGCCGACGAAGACTCAGGGCTACGTGGTCGCGCACATCGAGGACAAGCTCGGCCAGCGCGCCTCGGACACCGCGCAGATCACGCTCGAGAACTGCAAGGTGCCCGCCAATCACCTGCTTGCACAGGAAGGCGTCGGCTACCGCATTGCGCTCGCCAACCTCGAGTCCGGTCGGATCAATGTGGCCGCCCAGGCAACCGGTGTCGCGCGCACTGCCCTCGAGGCGGCCGTGGCGTACGCGAAGGAGCGCAAGAGCATGGGCAAGCCGCTCTTCGAGCACCAGGCGATCAACTTCCGCCTCGCCAACATGGCGACGGAAATCGAGGCGGCGCGCCAGCTTTATTTGCACGCGGCGCGGCTGCGCGACGCCGGCGAGCCCTGCATCCGCGAAGCTTCGATGGCCAAGCTTTTCGCGTCCGAAATGGCGGAGCGCGTCTGCTCGGATGCAATCCAGATCCACGGCGGCTACGGCTACGTCACCGACTTTCCGGTCGAGCGCCTGTGGCGCGACGTGCGCGTGACGCAGATCTACGAGGGCGCGAGCGACATCCAGCGCATGGTGATCGGCCGCACGCTCGGCGAGCCGTGAGCGCGCTGAAGAGCCAGCTAAATACGCGCTCGGCCGAGTTCCGCGCCAACGCCGAGCGCATGAAGGCGCTGGTCGACGATCTCAAGC
>JBHELS010000381.1:0-7067 GCA_046263015.1 Burkholderiales bacterium
AGCGCCATCGAGCCCGTTTTCCAGATGACGTGCCGGGACCGTAACCGCCTTGCGCTGCAGGGCGACATCCTCGGCGCCGCGGCGCTTGGCATCCGCAACATTCTCGTCTTGGGCGGCGACGACCCGAAGGCGGGCGACCAGCCCGACGCGAAACCGGTGTACGACCTCGATAGCCGCACGCTCCTTGCAACCGCGCATCGCATGCGCAGCGATCATGCGCTTCCCACCGGCACCAAGATCGCGGGGCCGCCGCTCAGGCTCGTCCTGGGCGCAGCGGACGTGCCGCTCGACCCGCCGCCTGGCTGGGAGCCCAAAGGGCTGAAGGCCAAGATCGAGGCAGGCGCCGACTTCGTGCAGACGCAGTTCTGCATGGATGCGGGCGTGGTGCGCCGCTACATGCAGCGCCTCGTCGAGTGCGGCGTGCGCATCCCGATCCTGGTCGGCGTCGCCCCCATCCCGTCGGCCAAATCGGCGCGCTGGATGCGCGAAAAGCTCTTCGGCACCGTCATCCCGGACAGTTTCATCGAGCGCCTCGAGCGCGCCGCCGATCCGAAGCTCGAGGGTCGGCGCATCTGCATCGAAGTGCTGCGCGAGCTCGCCGAGATCCCGGGCGTCGCCGGCGCGCATGTGATGGCGCCCATGAACTTTGCCGAGATTCCCGCGGTCATCTCCGAATCGGGCGTCGCCGGCCGCCGCGTCAACCATGCCGTTCACTGACCACAGCGTCGAGATCGATCGCTGCCGCACGCATTTCCGGCGCGGCGGGCGCGGCACGCCGCTTGTCTTCCTGCACGGTGCGAGCGGCGCACCCGTGGTTCTGCCCTTCATGGAAAAGCTCGCCGAGCGCTTCGAGATCATCGTCCCCGACCACCCGGGCTATGGGCGAAGCGACGAGCCCGACTGGCTCGAGAACATCCACGACCTCGCGTACTTCTATCTCGACTTTCTCGCCGCGCTCGAGCTCGAGCGGGCGGTGATCGTCGGCAGCTCCATGGGTGGCTGGATGGCGATGGAGATGGCGGTGCGGAATACGGCGCGCATCGGTTCGCTGGTTCTCGTGAGCCCCGCCGGCATTGCCGCCGAAGGCGTCGAGCCCGCGGACATCTTCCTGCTCTCGCCAGAAGACACCATTCGCAAACTCTTCTACGAGCAGAAGCACGCCGAGGAGCGCCTCGCCATGCCGATGACGCCGGAGGCGATCGACCTCGCGCTCAAGAACCGGCACACCACCGCGCGGCTCGCCTGGGAACCGCGCCTGCACGATCCGTTTCTGCCGAAATGGCTGCATCGCATCGACGTGCCCGTCGCAATCGTCTGGGGCAAGGATGACCAGATTCTGCCAGTCGGCATCGCGCATGAGCTCAAACGCCGGATGCCGCGCGCCGAGCTTCACGTCTTCGAGCGCTGCGGTCATCTGCCGCAGGTGGAAAAGCCAGCCGAGTTCTGCGACCTGGTAGTGCGCTTCGCATGCAGCTAGTCCTCTTCCACCTGATGCCGTACGCCGACCTCGACCTCGCGGCGGGGCGGAAGAACGGCACCGTGTGGGTGACGCTGCCCAATCGCAACTTCGATCCGGAGAAGGGCCACAAGCTCTACAACCGTTACCTCGACGAGCTCGAGTACGGCGAAGAGCTCGGCTTCGACGTCGTCGCGGTGAACGAGCATCACCAGACGGCCTACGGCCTGATGCCTTCGCCGATCGTTACCGCCTCGGCGCTCGCCCGGCGCACGAAGCGCGTGCGCATCGCCATCCTCGGCAGCGCGCTCCCGCTGCGCTCGCATCCGCTGATGGTGGCGGAGGAGCACGCGATGATCGACGTCATCAGCGGCGGACGGCTCATCACGGGCTTCGTGCGCGGCATCGGCGCCGAGTACCACACCTTCGGCGTGAATCCCACCTTCTCGCACGATCGCTTCCACGAAGCGCACGACCTCATCGTTCGCGCCTGGACCGAGCCCGGGCCGTTCTCGTTCCAGGGTCATCACTATCGCGTCCAGTACGTGAACCTCTGGCCGCGGCCCTACCAGAAGCCGCATCCGCCGATCTGGATTCCGTCGCAAGGGAGCAAGGAGACGATCGAGTGGGCCTCCCAGCCGGATCGGCGCTACACGTACTTGCAGACCTTCAGCCCCGTGAAAGTGGTGCAGCGCTATCTCAAGCAGTATCGCGATACCTGCGCCAGCCATGGCTACGGCTGCGAGGACCGCCAGCTCGGCTGGGCCGTGCCGGTGTACGTCGGCGCGAGCGACGACTCGGCGCGCGCGGAGGCGAAGGAGCACTTCGAGGCGTTCCGCAACGTTTACGTGCGCATGCCGATCGAGATGCTGCTCCCGCCCGGCTACACCTCGCGCGAATCGCTGAAGAACGTGATGAAGGCGAAGGCGCAGATGTTCGGCGACGTCACCATCGAGCAGGCGATCGAGCTTGGCCTCTTCGTCTGCGGCAGCGCCGAGACGGTGTACCGCGCGTTCGAGGGCTACTGGCGCGAGATGCGCTTCGGCAATCTCCTCGTCATGTGCCAGTTCGGCACGCTGCCCGCGGAGCTCACGCGCGCCAACATGGAGCGCTTCGCGCGCGGCGTGCTGCCGCGCCTCAAAGCGCTAAATTGAATTCGGGGTCAGGCACCGAATTGCCGATGACCCGCGTCCTTCTCTCGCTTCTCCTATCGCTTGCCGCCGCGTCAGCAGCGGCCGAGGAGTATCCGACCCGGCCAGTGAGGATCATCGTGCCGAGCGCACCCGGCGGCGGTTATGACGTGATTGGACGAGTGCTCGCCGAGCGCCTGACACCCGCGCTCGGTCATTCTTTCGTGGTCGAGAATCGGCCGGGCGGCGGCACGCTCGTCGGCACGCAGGCCGTCGCGAGCGCGGCGGCGGACGGCTACACGCTCCTCATCGGCGGCCTTGCCAACATGGCGTTCAACCCGGGATTGCACAAAGATCTGCGCTACGACCCGGTAAAGGATTTCGCGCCCGTCGCCATGGTCGGCGCCTTCACCTATGCGCTCGTCGGACGCAGAGATCTGCCACAGACGAGTCTCCGGCAGATCATCGACGCTGCGCGCGCCAATCCCGGACAGCTTTCGATTGCAACCTCCGGCGTCGGCACCGGCCAGCACGTGAGCGCGCTGATGCTCAAGCGCTTCGCCGGCATCGACCTCCTCGAGGTGCAGTACAAGGGCGCGCAGCCCGCTTACATCGATCTGCTGGCGGGACGCGTCGATCTTTTCTTCGACAATACGACGACCGCTCGGCCCTTCATCGCCGATGGTCGCGTCAGGCCCTACGTGACGTCGGGCTCCGTGCGAGATTCCCTCCTGCCGGACGTGCCGACCGCTGCCGAAGCGGGATTGCCCGATCTCGTGCTCGATAGCTGGCTTGGCCTTTTCGCACCCGCGAAGACGCCGCAAGGCGTGATCCAGCGCTTGCGCGAGGCGACGTTGCAGGCGATGGCGGATACGGAAGTTAGGCGGCGGCTCGAGACGAACGGCTGGCGCATCCTTTCCATGTCACCTGAGGAAACTCGCGCGTTCGTGAAGCGCGAAGCGCAGAAGTGGCCACCGCTTCTGCGACAGGCGGGCATCCGGCCGGAATGACGAGCCAGCGGCTCGGCGACCGGCCGGCGATCGTTGACGCGGTCGCGAACTGGGCGCTCTGGCGCGATAGCGGCCGCTGGGACGAGCTCGCGAGCCTCTATGCGCCGGATGCCATCCAGCACACCACCTGGTTCGTCGGCCCGGCGGCCGAGTTCATCCGTCTTGCGCGCTCGCGGCCGCCGGGCGGCAGCCTCTCTCAGCATTTCGTCGGCGCTTGCGCGGTGGCGTTGAACGGCGAACGCGCCATCGCCGAGACGCGACTCGTGCTCCTCGTGCGCGGCACCCTCCTCGGCGTCGAAGTGGATATCACGTGCTATTGCCGCTCCTACGACCGCTTCGTGCGCGAGGCCGCCGCGTGGCGCATCGCGCGGCGCGAGATGATCTACGAAAAGGACCGCATCGACCCGCTCACGCCAGGCGCCGAGCTCGTGCTCGATGGCGCGGAGCTCGCCCGCTATCCGGTCGGCTATCGGCACCTCGCGTATTTCCAGGCCGCGGCCGGCGCGCGCATCACGCCGGGTCTGCCGACGCCGGGGAGTGAAGCGCTCGCGCGGCTCTACGCCGAAGGCGAGAGGTGGTTGCGCGGCTGATTCTTCTCGGTGCCCTGCCGCGGCCAGGCGACGCGCGGTGCGGCCGGGGCCGCCGCCGGACGACCCGAGAGACGCTCGAACTCGAGCCGATCATGTCCGCAGCACACGCGGACCGAACGCCCGTTCGTTGCGAGAAGCTCCCGCAAGCGCAACTGGTTGCTCAGCCGCCAGACACGATCCTTCTCCATCATCCATTGATAGAAGCGAAGACCCGGCGTGCAACGCGGTCGCTCGAGGTCCATTTCGCGGTGATAGAAATACGCATCGCCCGCTTGCAGAAGCCAGCCGTTTGGCCGCTTGACGGCGATTCCGGCGTGGCCGTGGGTATGACCGGCGAGGGGCACCATGACGAGTTCCGGCGGCACGCCCGCGAGCTCGCGCACACGCTCGAAGCCGAACCATCGCTCGCCCGCCGCGGCGGTATAGCCGAGCCACTGCGCACCGGTCGACCACTGCTGCGGCCGGAAGCGCTGCCGGTCGAGCCACGTCTTCTGCAGCCGCGCGTAATCGCGCTCCTCGGCCATCAGGTGCACCGTGGCCCACGGAAAGTCATCGAGCCCGCCCGCGTGGTCGAAGTCGAGGTGCGTGAGGACGATATGGCGAACGTCGCGCGGCGAGTAGCCGAGCCGCTCGATCTGGCGGATCGCCGTCATGTCCTCGCGAAATTTGGGCGAGAGAAGCGCGAGGAAAAACGCGCTCAGCCGTCGTTTGGGATCGGCGACATCGGCGAGCCCGAGCCCCGTATCGACCAGCACGAGGCCGGCGCTCGTTTCGACGAGCAGACAGTGGCAGGCAAGCTCGCCGCGTGAGAGCAGGCCGCGCGTGCGGCCGTCCATCAGTCTGCCGCCAAGCGGGCAGGTGGAAATGCAATTGAGGTGGTGCAGTCGCATGCGCCGCGCGGCGCAAGCCCTGTACCGTTAGTCGATCCGGCTAGCCCGGCGGGTCGCGATTCGTTTGACAGGCGCGACGTGTCGCCTCTCGGGCGCCGGCGCGTAATCGAGATTCGCGGCTAGCTGCGCTTTTCGCGCTGCTCGCGCTCCCAGGCGGTTTCGGAGGGCTTGCCTGGCGATACGGGATCGCTCGCCGGGAAGGTTTCCATCACCGCCGCGTCGAGATGCTCGTCGGCGCTCGCGTTCGGCCGCACGTGGATGTCGTCGACCGCGTCGCTCGCGTTGGTCGTCGAGCCGCTCGCGCGCTGGGGTTGGCGTTGCCGGTAAAAGTAGTAGCCCGCGCCGGCGGCAGCGAGCAGAAGCAGTAGTCTCATGGCGCTCTCCGTGTCTCAACCGGGGCGAGCAAACTGCGTGCCGACCTAGCGGGTGCGGCTGCGAACGAGCTCGTAGCCCGTCAGGATCACGGCGCCCGCGAGCCCGATCCAATCGAGAACGCCGGCGCCCGGGAACGCGTTGGGCGGAAGAAGGATCGCAAGCCCGGCGGCGCCGAAGAGCACACGCATACCGGTTGGGAGCGGCCGGAACGCGAAGCCGACCACGGCCGCAGTGCCAACAAAGATCCCGAGCAGGTTGCGAACGAGGTTCCAGAGCGCGAGCGAGAGGGGACCCTCCATCAGCAGGCTCGGCTCGAGCACGAAGAGGAACGGGATGAAGAAAGTGCTCCAGCCCACGACCACGGCGCTCCAGCCGGCGTTCCAGCCCGGCACGCGCGCGATGTTCGCGGCCGCATAGGCGGCGATCGCCACCGGGGGCGTGATCATCGACAGCATGCCGAAGTACATGACGAACATGTGCGCGGCCATGGGCGTCACGCCGAGCTTGACGAGCGAGGGCGCAAGGAGCGTCGCCGTCAGCACGTAGACGCTGACCGTCGGCATGCCCATGCCGAGGATGATGCTGATGCCGGCCGTGAGGACGAGCAGCAGAAAAAGGCTGTCACCCGAGATGGCGATGAGTTGCAGCGTCAGCCCGAAGGAGATGCCCGAGACGGAGAGGACGCCAACCACGAGGCCGGCGGCGGCGCCGATCAGCACGATGTCGAGCGCCGCGAGGCCGGTGTCGAGCACCGCGCGGCCCATCTCGCGCAGCGTCACGCGCTGGCCGCGGTAGCCGAAGATCATGGCGAGGACGGCGATCATCGCCGTCGTGTAGATTGCGGCGCGCTCGATCGGGATGCTGAAAAACTCGGGCCACGCGAGCGTCGCGATTAGAAATGCGATCGGGATCGGGAAATGCCAGCCCGCCTTCAGGATGTCGACGAAGCGCGGCATATCCGCGACCGGCGCGGCGCCGATTTTCTGCTTGGCCGCTTCCAGGTCGACGTGCATGAAAAGCGCCGCGTAGTAGAGAAGCGAAGGGATGAGCGCAGCAAGCGCGACTGTTGCGTACTTCACCTGCAGGAACTCGGCCATGATGAACGCGGCCGCGCCCATTACGGGCGGCATGAGCTGTCCGCCGGTCGAGCCCACTGACTCGATCGCCGCGGCGCGCGTGGCGGAGAAGCCCGAGCGCGCCATGAGCGGAATGGTGATGATGCCGACCGCCATGACGTTGCTGACCGCGGCACCGGAGATCATGCCGAAGAGCGCCGAGCCGACCACCGCGATCTTCGCCGCGCCGCCGCGGAAGTGGCCCATCGCCGACATGGCGAGATCGGCAAAGTAGGCCGAGCCGCCGGTGCGCGCGAGCACCTGGCCCATCAGCGTGAACGGCACGACGATGATGATGGCGACGGCGAGGATCGCGCCGATCATGCCGTTCACGTCGAGCCCGAGGTAGACGAGGAGCCGCTGCGGCGACACCGGCAGCGTGCGGAAGTCTGCGGGCAGGTGCGGCCCGATGAATACCCACGCCGTAAGCACGAGGATGATGCCGACGAGCGTCGCGCCGGCGCTGCGCCAGGTGGCGATCAGCACCATGGCGATGAGAAG
>JBHELS010000382.1:0-6838 GCA_046263015.1 Burkholderiales bacterium
GACGCGGTGCTGGCGATGAAGGCGGCGATCAGCGCGAAGCGTCTCATTCGATCCTACTTTGAGAGGGGAAATGGTGGCGAATCAGGGACTCGAACCCCGGACACACGGATTATGATTCCGCTGCTCTAACCAGCTGAGCTAATTCGCCACGTCAAGGGGCGTCATTATAAACCGGCGCGAGTTCGATCTTATTGTGCTAGGCGCGGGTCCGGTCGGGGCGAGCCTCGCGCGCGCGCTGGGTGAGATGTCGGTGGCCTTGGTCGGCGCGAGCGGCGGCACGAGCGCAGCCGAATCGTTCGATCCGCGCGTCTACGCGCTCAGTCCGGGCAATGTCGATTTTCTGCGCGGCTTGGGTGTCTGGCAGGCGTTGCCGGCCGAGCGGCTCGCGCCGGTGTACGCGATGCGCATCTTCGGCGACGAGGCGGATGCGTCGCTCGTCTTCGACGCCTACGAGGCGGGCGTGCCGGAGCTCGCATGGATCGTCGAGGACACGGCGTTGCAGCGCTCGCTCTTGAGCGGATTGCAGCCGCTTGCCGGCCAATGCGAGCGGTTGCAAATCGATGAGCGGCGCGCGCGTGTCGTCGTCGCGGGCGAGACCCTCGAGGCGCCGCTTGTCGTCGGCGCGGACGGCGCGAACTCCTTTGCGCGGCGCTCGCTCGGCGTCGCGACGCGCGAGCGCGACTACGGCCAAAGCGCTCTGGTGGCGAACTTCCGCTGTGAAAAGACGCATCGCGACACGGCCTATCAGTGGTTCCAAGGCGGTGCGGTGCTCGCGCTCCTGCCGCTGCCCGGAGAGCAGGTTTCCATGGTGTGGTCGCTGCCAGCCGGCGAGGCGCAGCGGCTGCACGCGGCTGCGCCGCAGGCGCTCGCCGACGAGGTCGCCCGGGCGTCGCGGCATAGGGTCGGCGCTTTGACGCTTGCCTCGGAGGTGCGCAGCTACACGCTGCGACGCCTCCGGGCCGAGCGCACGATCGGGCCGCGGCTCGCGCTCGTCGGCGATGCTGCGCACGTCATCCATCCGCTCGCCGGGCAAGGCTTGAATCTGGGATTGGGGGATGTGCGCGCGCTCGCTCAGGTGATCAAGGATCGCGAGCCTGGCCGTGACCCCGGCGATGAGCGGCTCCTGCGCCGCTATGAGCGGCGCCGCGCCGAGCCTATACTCGCCATGGACGGGGTGGTCTCCGGCCTGTTCGCTCTCTATGGCGCAAAAAGTCCCTGGATCGGGCGCCTTCGCAATGCCGGATTGAACCTGACGGACCGGCTGCCGGTCCTAAAAAACATTCTGATGCGACAGGCGATGAACTGACATGATGCGCGCGATAGCGATGATGACGGTGTTCCTCGCCTTGGGAGCGACAAGCGCCCTCGCCGACGAGGCGCAGATTCGCAAGGTCATGGAAGCGAAGCTCGGCGGCGCGAAGATCGAGGGCGTGCAGCCGGGGCCTCTCGGCTTGTACGAAGTGCGCTTTCGCTCATCGAGCGGCATGCGCGTCGTCTACACGGACGCGAGCGCCACGCATATCTTTGTCGGCAAGATCTACGAGACGCAGAGCGATCGCGACATCACCGAAGAGCGCTTGCGCAAGCTGAACGCCATCAAATTCGAATCGTTGCCGTTCGACCAGGCGGTGAAGGTGCAGCGCGGCAACGGCAAGCGGGTCATGGCGATGTTCTCCGATCCGTACTGTCCGGCGTGCAAGCAGTTCGAGCAGACGCTGCAGCAGATCGACGACATCACGATCTACGTGTTCATGTTTCCGGTGATCCGGCCGGAGCTCGCCGAGCAGTCGAAGGCGGTGTGGTGCTCGCCCGATCGCGCCAAGGCTTGGCTCGACGTGGCGTTGCGCGGCAAGCCGCCCACTGCCAAGGCGAGCTGCGCCAACCCAGTGGACAAGAACCTCGAGCTCGGCCGCAGCCTCGGCGTGAACAGCACGCCGACGCTGGTGCTCGCCACTGGCGAGCGCGTCACCGGCGGCTTGGGCCGGGCGGATCTCACCGAACTTCTCGACGCAGGACGCTAATCGACGCGAGGCAGCGGCTCGCCGCGCGGCCAGAGGAGCCACATGCGGCCCGGCTGCCGCATGCGCCCGGCGTTCACGCCGGCCTCGGGGCCTGTTCCCCAGAAGAAATCGGCGCGCACGATGCCCCGGATGGCGCCGCCCGTATCGTGCGCAGCCATCAGGCGCTCGAGGGCCGTCTCCGATAGCGGGTAGGTCGTCGCCAGATAAACCGGCGCGCCGAGCGGCACATAGCGTCGATCGACGGCGAGGCTGTACTCCGGCGCAAGCGGCACGCCGAGCGCACCGCTCGGCCCCCGTGGATCGGCCGATTCGCGGAAAAACACGTAGCTCGGATTGGCGTTCAGCGCCTCCTCGAGCTTCTGCGGATTCGCGAGCGCCCAGGCCTTGATGCCCTGCATCGAGGCTTGCTCGAGCGCGAGCTCGCCGCGCTCGACCAGATAGCGGCCAAGCGAGCGGTACGGGTGCCCGTTCTGATCGCCGTAAGAAAGACGCACGCGCTCGCCCGTCTCGAGCTCGAGCTGCCCCGAGCCCTGCACCTGGAGAAAGAAAAGGTCGATCGGATCCGCGCCGTAGCCGATGACCGGCGCGCGCAGCGCCTCGCCGCGCGCTTCGATCTCCGCGCGGCTGTAGTAAGGCACGACCCGCCGCCCGTCCAGGCGTCCGCGCAGCCGGACGCTGCGCGTCTCGGGCGCGACGGGCGCGAGATCGACGACCAGCAGATCGTCAGGTATGCCGTAGATAGGGAATCGGTAGACGTCGCTTCGCGTGCGGCTGCCGCGAACGATGGGCTCGTAGTAGCCCGTGATGAGCCCGCTATCGCCCGCCTCCGAGCTCAGGATGGCGTAGGGCACGAAGTACGACTCGAAGAAGCGGCGCGCGGCCGCTTCGTCCCAGGGCTCGACGGTCGTGGCACTCGCGCAGGCGCTGATGAGCGAGCCGCCGGCGCGCGGACAACCGGCCATGAAAGCGCGCAGGCTGGGCTCCAGCCGCACAAGCTGCCAGCCCGGCAATGCGGCGAAGGAAGTCTCGAGGTATTGGGCGCGCTCGGGCGCCGGTTTTGGCGGCGGGCAGACCGGGCAGGGCGTCTGGGGGAGCTGCGTGCACGCGGCGATCAGTAGAATCAGGGGCGAAGCAGCGCGCGCCATGTGGATCGTCTACCTCGAAATGATCGTCGCGCTCGCGATCGCCGCGGCGATCGTGTGGTTCACCTGGCCGCGGAAGAAATGAATCAGTGCAGTACGCGCGGCACGGAGAGCGTGAACTGCGGGATGGTCGCTTCGAAGCGGGTGCCGTCGTCGGCCACCATCTGGTAGGTGCCGCGCATCGTGCCGACCGGCGTCGCGATCGACGCGCCACTCGTGTACTCGTAGGTCTCGCCCGGCTGCAGGAGCGGCTGGGCACCGACCACGCCAAGCCCTCGCACCTCCTGCACGAGCCCCTGTGAATCGGTAATGATCCAGTGGCGGCTGATCAATTGGGCGGCGACGCTGCCTTCGTTACGAATGGTGATGGTGTAGGCGAAGACATATCGGCCGTTCGTCTCGTCGGATTGGTCGGCCAGGTATTGCGTCTGCGCGCTCACCGCGACTTCGTATTGTTTTTGCCCAGCCACGCGCGCATTGTAAACTCCGCGGCGCGTGGCGTACCGCATCGCACCGAGCATCCTATCCGCGGACTTCGCTCGGCTCGCCGAAGAAGTGAAGGCGGTGGCGCGGGCTGGCGCCGATCTCATTCACTTCGACGTCATGGACAACCACTACGTGCCGAACCTGACGGTCGGCCCGCTGGTATGCGCCGCGCTGCGGCCGCATGTCGAACTGCCGCTCGACGTGCACCTGATGGTGAAGCCGGTGGATGCGCTTGTGCCGGAGTTCGCCAAAGCCGGCGCGAACATCATCAGCTTTCATCCCGAGGCGAGCGAGCACGTCGACCGGACCATTGGCCTCATCAAGGAGAACGGGTGCAAGGCCGGGCTGGTGCTGAACCCGGCCTCGCCGCTCGATTATCTCGACTACACCCTGGAAAAGCTCGACCTCGTGCTTCTCATGTCCGTGAATCCCGGCTTCGGTGGGCAGCAATTCATCCCGAGCGTGCTGCCGAAAATCCGCGAGGTGCGTAAGCGCATCGCCGCCAGCGGCAAGCCGATCTGGCTCGAGGTCGACGGTGGGGTCAAGACCGAGAACATCGGCGAGATCGCGCGCGCTGGTGCCGACACGTTCGTCGCCGGCTCCGCGATTTTCGGTTCGAAGGATTACGCGGCGACCATCCGCGAGATGCGCGCGCGGCTCGATCAGCCCGGCTTGCGCACCCAGAACTGATACATCCGGGCGAAGGTGTCCGGATTCGCTTCCTCGAAGCGGTCCCAATTCGCCAAATCGGCGAGCGCATGATCATCCGGGAAACGCGCGCGATAGCGTGCGGCGCTGATTCCGCTGTCGGGAAATTCGAAGCCGAGGAACTGCAGCCGTAGCTCGGCGAGCATTGCTGCGATTTGCGGCAGCCGGAACCGGTGCTCCTGCACATGGAAGAGCAGATCGCGACAGCCGCTCAGGCTGTAGAAGTCCTCGTTGCGCACAACGCTTGCAAGCAATTCGTCCCCGGTCGCTGCGAGGATCGCCGCGCGACAGCGGCGTATCCCGGCCGGCGTGGCTTCGAATCCTTCGCGCGCAATGAGGTCGCGCGCATGCACGATCGCGCGTCGGCCGCGCTCGCTGTAAAGGCCGATGCGCATGAAGCCGCCGGGCTTCACGAGTTGCGAAAGCACCGACCAGCCCGCGAGCGGATCGGCCATGTGATGGAGAACGCCCGAAGCTTCGACGAGGTCGAAGCGCTCGCCAAGTGCGCGCAAGGCGAGAATATCGGCGTGCCGGAAGGCGATGTTGGTGATGCCGAGCGCGTCGGTTTTTCGCTTCGCGTAGCCGAGGCTCGCGCGGCTCAGATCCAGGGCGAGCACGCTTACATTTGCAAAGCGCCGGGCGCACGCGATGGCGTTCTGTCCGGTGCCGCAGCCCGCCACGAGGATGCGCGCCTGAGCATCATTCGCCGCTGGCACTTCCGCGGCTGGAAAGAGCTCGCGCACAATGGTGGCGAGCGAAGCGGGGTCGAAAATCGTCTGCATCCGTAGCCACCGCGGATAAGGGTTCTCTTCATACTGAGCCCGTACCGCGGCGGATACGGGGTCGCCCACGTCCCCAAGCGAGGCGATGCTGGCGGCAAGCCGTCGCTCCATCAGCGGCTCCACAATCTGCCGCTGCGCGAGCGCCGCAAGCGGCGTACTCACCAATGCCTGCGCGAGTTCCTGCGCATTGCCCGCCGTGTGCAATGGGCGATACGCCGCATATAAAGCACAGGCGTACATATCGGTCGGACTGACGTTCAACGCCGGGACACGTTCCGACTCGGCTGGCGTTTCGTCCCAGAGGTATTCGGTGTTGAAGCACTGGTGCGCAAGGGCGCACAGGGCGTCGATGGGCAATGAGCGGCGCTCGAGCGCCTCTCGGCGCGCGGCACTCAGGCGCTCATGCAGCCGCGGGTCGCGCAGTACGGCGTCGCGCATAAGTTGAAGGAGCAGCGAATCGGCGAGCACTTCTTCGCCAGCGCGCGATAGGGCAAGACTCGAGATCGGCCGGACCAAGTCCCCTGGGTCGACCGCCGGGTGCTCGAGCCCGCGCTCGAGTAAGGCGCGCAGCCGCCGGTCGAGCGGCTCGCGGAAGTTGAAGAAACGGATGACTTCCGCGAATTGCGCCCAGAGCGCGTCGATCTCGGGCGCGAGCTCGAGCGCTTGCACCAACTGACCGAGCGCTGGCGCGATCGTCGATTGCGCGACGAGCGCCTTGGCGCGCGCCGCGAGCTCGAGCGCCTCGCGCCGATTGTTCATCGCCGAAGTATCGCGCAATAGCGCGCCGGGCCCGGCGTGCTATAGTGGCCGCGCGTGCCGTACCTCCAAGCTAATCACGACCTTCTCTCCTGGCGTAGCTGGCGCCGCTGGCGCCGCTAGACCCCCCGCGTCGCCGCGCGGCTCGGCGATGCGCTAAAGCAAAGCCGCAAGGCAGTTTCCGTAACAAGCAACGGAGAAGTTCGTGACCCACGCTGAGTTCGACCGGCTTGCCGCCCTTGGCTACGCGCGCGTCGCGCTGATCGCCGAGGCGCGCGCCGATCTTTATACGCCGCTCGCCGTCTACATGAACCTCGCGGGCGGCCCCTACAGCTATCTCCTCGAGTCGGTGGTCGGCGGCGAGCGCTTTGGCCGCTATTCATTCATCGGTCTTTCGTGTGCCGAGCGGATCGAGGCGCGCGGCCGGCTTTTGCGCCGGCTGCTGCGCGATGCGCGCGGCGCCGACGTATGCCTGGAAGAGCACGAAGGCGATCCATTCGAATATGCGCGGCAATGGCTGAAGCGCGCGCGCACTGCCCCGTTGCCGGCGGCGCTGCGCTTTGGCGGCGGCCTGGTCGGTTACTTTGGCTACGAAACCGTGCGGCATATCGAGCCGCGGGCGCTCGGCAAGGAAAAGCCCGATGCGCTCGGCACGCCGGACGTGCTGCTGCTCGTCTCCGACGAGCTTGCCGTGGTCGACAACGTGCTTGGCAAGCTTTACCTCGTCGTCTACGCCGACCCTCGCCAGGCAGGCGCCTTCGGCAAGGCGAGCGAGCGGCTCGAGGAGCTGCGGCACCGCCTGGCGCGGCCGCTACCGGAGGCGCTGGTGCTCGCGCAGCCCGCTGCCGAGCCGCCCGTCGCCGGGCCGCTCGAGCGCACGATCAGCGAGCCGGAATTTCTGCAGGCGGTGCGCCGCGCCAAGGACGACATCATGGCGGGCGAG
>JBHELS010000383.1:0-3178 GCA_046263015.1 Burkholderiales bacterium
CGGCGGCCGTGGATCGACTGGATCCATACGGCCTCCGACCAGGGCGCGCTCGTTCGCGACTACACGAAGTGGGACAACCAGCCCGGGTCCGTTGCGGCCGCGTATGAAGCGCTGCTGCGCGCCGTGCAGATGGCGAAGACGCCGCCCTGTGCTCCCACGTACATCAATCTCGACGCGGCGCTGCAGGAATCGAAGATCGGCGCCCTGCCGCCGCTGCCGGAGGTGTCGCGCTTCGCGCCGCCGGCGCCGGTGCAGCCGACGCCCGAATCGCTGAAGGCGGCGGCGCAGGTTCTGTCGGCCGCGAAGAATCCAGGCATCCTCGTCGGGCGTGTCAGCCGCAGCATGGAAGGATGGAAGGCGCGGATCGCGCTTGCCGAGAAGCTGCAGGCGAGAGTATTCACCGACATCAAGACGCCCGCCGCTTTTCCCACCGATCATCCGCTGCACGCCGCGCCGCCGGCCACCTTCCCCGATGGAAAAGTGCTGCGCGAATGCGACGTCATCCTGTCGCTCGATTGGGTGGATACCGCGGGCACGCTCAAGGCGGCGTGGGGCGACGCGCCGATCGGCGCGAAGGTGATCCGCGTCTCGGTGGACGCGCAGATTCATCGCGGCTGGAGCGCCGATTATCAGGGACTGCCGCCTGCCGACGTCTATCTCATGTGCGAACCGGATGTCGCGGTTCCGCTCCTCGTCGAGGCCGTCAAAGCTCGGCCGGCGGCCGTACAGGCGAAGAGCGATGCGGCCTGGCCGCAGGATTCGGCCGTGTCGATCCGCGCGCTCGCGCGAGCGTTCAATGAAGCGACCGAAGGGATGGAGGTCTGCCTCGCGAAGCTGCCGCTCGGCTGGAACGGTGCGTATCGCCACTTCCGGCATCCGCTCGACTATCTCGGCGCCGATGGCGGCGGCGGCGTCGGTGCCGGCCCGGGCCTTACGGTCGGCGCCGCGCTCGGGCTCAGGGGCTCGAATCGGATGGTGGTGGGGATCGTCGGCGACGGCGACTTCCTCATGGGCAACACCGCCGTGTGGACCGCCGCGCATTACAAGCTGCCGTGCCTTTTCCTCGTGGCGAACAATCGCTCGTTTTACAACGACGAAATGCATCAGGAGCGCGTCGCCAAGGAGCGCGGGCGCCCGGTCGAGAATAAATGGATCGGGCAGCGGATCGACGAGCCCGACATCGACATCGCGATGATGGCGCGCGCGCAAGGCGCGGTCGGCGTCGGGCCGGTGCGCGAGCTGAACGAGCTCAAGGCCGCGATCGAACGCGGCATCGCCGAAGTGAAGAAGGGCGCGGTGTGCGTGGTCGATGTGCGGGTGATGCCGGGCTACGACGCGCCGCTCGCGGGCGCCGGCGCGGCCGTGCCGCGGCGCTGACTGGCGCAAGCGCTCGGCTATCCGCAGTTCCGCCGGCTCTGGACGAGCTCGCTCCTTTCCTGGGGCAGCCAGTGGATCCAGCAGGCGGCGCTCGGCTGGGTGGTGTACGAAGCGACCGGCTCCGGCGCGCTCGTCGGCACGGTGCTCGGCGTGCGCGCCATCCCGATGTTTTTGCTCGCGCCGATCTCCGGCGTCGCCGCCGATCGTTATCCACGCCGGCGGCTCCTGCAGGCGAGCCATGCGCTGGCGGCGGTCGTTTCGTTCGCCATTGGCGGGGCGCTCGCGCTTGGCGTCGTCGGCATCTGGATGCTCGTCGCCTTTACGCTCCTCATGGGCGCATCGAATGTCATCGACCGCCCGGCTCGCTTCAGCAGCGCGTTCGATCTCGTGCCGCGCGAGGTCGCGGTGAAGGCGATCGCCCTCAACACGATCGGCTTCTCGCTCATGCGCATCATCGGCCCGGCGATCGCCGGCTACCTGATCGCCGCCGTCGGCGCCGCCGGCTGTTTTTTGATCCAGGGCGCGCTCTACGCCGCCTCGGCGCTCATGGTTCTCGCCGTCGTCTTTCCGCCGCCGCGACCGAGGAGGGAGCGCTCGGCGCTCGCCGATATGCAAGAGGTCCTGCGCTATGCGGCGGCGCATCGCGCGATGCGGGTTCTCATCGCGCTCGGCGCGCTCCCTTATTTGCTCCTCATTCCGGTCTGGAACACGCTCTTTCCGATTTATGCCAAAGATGAGTTCGCCGCCGGGCCGCAAGGCCTCGGGCTACTTCTCACCGCGGTCGGCGCCGGCGGGACGCTCGGCGGCGTCATCGCCAACGCGCTCGCGCGCGTCGAGCACCAGGCGCTGATCCAGGCGGCATGGGTTCTCCTGATGGCGAGCGCGATCATCGGTATTGCGGCAAGTCCGACGCTCCTCATGGCGGCGACGTGCGGCTTCATCGCCGGCATTGCCGAGATGGCGCACACGGCGAGCAACATGGCCACGGTGCAGATGGCGGCGCCCGAGACGATGCGCGGGCGTGTCGCGAGCCTGACGATGCTTTATCCGGCGATGATCTCCACTGGCTCCTTCATCGCCGGCCCGCTTGCCGATCTGGTCGGTGTGCGCGCTGCCTCGGCGACGCTCGCCGCGACCGCGATCGCCGCGGTCATCGGCCTTTATTTCCTCACGCCGCAAATCCGGGAGATGCGAATCAAATGAAAATCGCCGCGAGCAAACAGTTGATCGAGGACCTGGTCGCGGGCAGCCGCATCCTCGCCGAGCATGGCGTGCTCGACGCCTATGGGCACGTGAGCGCGAGGAGCGACAAGCGACCCGAGCACTTCATCATGTCCCGCTCGCGCGCGCCGGCGCTCGTCACGGCGGCCGATCTCATTCAATGGAACGCCGAGAGCGAGGCGGCGACGCGCGACAAGCGCAAGGGCTTCATCGAGCGCTACATCCACGGCGAGATCTACCGCGCGCGTCCGGAAGTGATGGCCGTTGTGCATAGCCATTCGCCCTCCGTGATCCCGTTCGGCGTAACTCGGACGAAGCTCCGGCCCATCTATCACATGGCGTCGTTCCTCTGGTGCGGAGCGCCCGTCTGGGATATTCGCAAGGTGCGCGAAGACAACGACCTGCTCGTGCGCGACCGGCTGCTCGGCGAAGCGCTCGCCGGCGCGCTCGGCAAAGGCAATTGCGTACTGATGCGCGGCCACGGCATGACGGTGGTCGGCGACAGCGTGCAAGAAGCGGTGTTTCGCGCCATCTACACCGAGATGAATGCGCGTCTGCTGCTCGCGGCAACGCAGCTCGA
>JBHELS010000384.1:0-5634 GCA_046263015.1 Burkholderiales bacterium
GTGAGCTCGGCGCTCGCCTCCGAGAGCGTGACGCCATGGCCGATGAAGAGCACCGGCCTCCGCGCGGCGGCGAGCAGGTCGAGCACGGCGCGAATTTCCTCAGGCGACGCGCCGCTTCGCCGCGTGCCCAGGCGCTCGGCCGGTCCCTCGAGCTCGACCGCCGCTTCCTCCTGGAAGACGTTGAACGGCACGTCCAGGTTCACCGGCCCCGGCCGTCCGCTCACCGCGGTGCTCAGCGCCTGGCGCAGAAAAAGCGGCAGCATGTCGACGCGCGTCGGCTGGAAGCTGCGCTTCACCACCGGCCGAATCACGTTCGGGAAGTCGGCGTGGTGATGGCGATTCAGCTCCTGGAACGGGCCGCGATTGAACTGCGAGGTCGGCACATTGGCGGTGATGGCGAGGAGCGCGGAGGAATCGGTCTGCGCCACCGCGAGCGCCATGATGAGGTTGGCCGAGCCCGGCCCAGTGGAGGTGAGGGTCGCGACCGGCTGGTGCTTCACGCGAAAGTAGCCGTCGGCCATATGCGCGGCGGTCTGCTCGTGCCGCGGCGAAACCAGGCGCACCTGGTCGCGCACTTCGTAGAGCGGATCGAGCAGCCCGATATTGCCGTGCCCGCAGATACCGAAGACGTACGGAATTTTCTCGCGCACGAGAAATTCCGCGATCAATTCGCCGCCTTTGCGCGTCAGGCGCGCGGGCTCGTGCGCCGCGCCGACTAACGCCTTCTCCGTGGGTTTGTTCATGCTGCGCTCCTGGGGTCAGCGAGTATGCCATCATGCCCTCCGGAGGAGGCAGCCATGACCGCATTGCTTCAACGCGCCGCGGCAGTCGCATTGATCGCGCTTGTCGCGGCATCCGCCGCGGCGCAATCCTATCCCTCGCGCACGGTGCGCATCATCAGCCCGTTCCCGCCCGGGGGCACATCCGACATCCTCGCGCGCACGCTCGCCGAGAAGCTCGCCGCCGACTGGGGCCAGCCGGTGATCGCGGAGAACCGGCCCGGCGCCGCCGGCAATATCGCTTCCGAGTACGTCGCCAAGCAGCGCGGCGATCCTCACGTGCTGCTCATCAATACGGTCGGCACGCACGCGATCAATCCGGCGATCTACCCGAACCTGCCCTTCGATCCGATCAAGGACTTCACGCTGATCACAAACCTCGTGAACCTGCCGAGTCTCTTGATCGTGCATCCGTCGGTGCCGGCAAATACCGCGCAGGAGCTGATCGCGCTCGCGAAACAGAAACCCGGTGCGCTTCAGTACAGCTCCGCCGGCAGCGGCTCGCAGCCGCATCTCACCGCCGAGATCTTCAAGACCATGGCGGGCGTCGATCTCCTGCACGTACCGTACAAAGGCGCCGCACCCCAGCTGCTCGCGATCATCAGCGGCGAAGTCGCGCTCACCTTCGCCACGGCGCCCGCGGCGGTGCCGCTCATCAAGAATAAGCAGGCCCGTGCCATCGCCGTTACGACCGCGGAGCGGGTCAGCTCGTTGCCCGATGTGCCGACGCTGAACGAAGCGGCGCTCCCCGGCTACGTCGCGGTCGGGTGGAACGGGCTCGTCGCGCCCGCCGGCCTGCCGGCGGCCGTCGTGCAGAAGATCCATAGCAGCGTCGCCAAGGCCTACGCCGCGCCCGAGATGCGCGAGCGCCTGGTCAACCTGGCCGCGGAGCCCGCGATCTGCACGCCGGAAGAGTTCAGCGCGCTCATCAAGTCCGAGATCACGAAATGGGCGAAGGCGGTCAAAGATTCCGGCGCCAAGCTCGAATGAGCGCCACCCCGACCGCCGAGCTCGCGCGCTTCGTCGCGGAGCTGCGATACGAAGCGCTGCCAGCGCGTGTTCGCGAGCGCGTGAAGGACATCCTGCTCGACACCTTCGCGAGCGCGATCGCCGGCCGCGAGGGCGATGAAACAAGGCAGATTCGCGCGCTCGCGAGCGCCCTTGGCACCTCGCAGGAGGCGACGGTGATCGGCGGCGAGCCGCTCTCGCTCGCGGGCGCCACGTTGCTGAACGGCTACCTCATCACCGCCGTCACGGTATGCGATGTGCACCGGCCGACCCTCTGCCACACCACGCCGCAGGTGGTGCCGCCGGCGCTCGCCACCGCGGAAAGGAATGGCTCCAACGGCCGCATGCTCCTCACCGCGATCGCCGCCGGCCTGGAAACAACGGTGCGCGTCGGACTGGGCACCAAGTACCCGGCGTTTCGCGCCCGCGGCTGGCATTCGCCGGGCGTAATTGGCCCTTTCGGCGGCGCGGCGGCCGCCGGCAAGCTTCTCGGTCTCGACGCCGAGCGCCAGCGCCACGCCTTCGGGCTCGCCGGCAGCCAATCGGCCGGTACCTTCGCGCATTGGGGCACGCCGACCATCAAGTTCCACCAGTCGCGCGGCGCGCTCTCGGGGCTGCTCGCGGCGCTCCTCGCCGAGCAGCGCTTCACCGCCTCCGCCGACATCCTCGCGCACAAGGACGGCGGCCTTTTCAACGCCTATTCCGATGGCGGCGCGCCCGAGGCGGTCACCGCTCATCTCGGCGAGCGCTGGGAGCTCGAGAACATCGCGTTGCGCCTGTGGCCCGCGGCGAGCTCCATCCAGACGGTCATCACCAGCCTCTTTGCGCTCGCACGAGCGCACGATCTCGCGCCGAGCCGCATCGCCGCGGTGCGCGTTGGGCTCTCGAAAACGGTGTACGACATGCACGGCACGCTCGCGTGGACGGACAAGTTCAAGGCGCTTCTCTCCACGCCTTACGTCACCGCCATCGTCCTGCACGACCGGCGCTGCTGGCTCGAGCAGTTCGAGCCGCGGCGCTATCAGGACGCGGCGGTCGACACCTTCGCGCGCGAGCGCGTGAAGGTGGAGATCGATCCGCGCGTCGAAGGTACCGGCGCCGCCGTCGAGATCCGCACCACCGACGGCGCCGTGCACAGCGACCGGCGCGCGGCGCCGAAGGGCGATCCGAGCGATCCGCTGTCGCGTGCCGAGATCGAGGAGAAGCTGCGCACGGCCGCAGCCGGCTTCATCAGCGCCGACGCAGTGAAGCGCATCGTCGCCACGGTGAGCGACCTCGAAAATCTGCGCGACGCGCGCGAGCTGACCTCCGCCCTGCGCGTCGGCTAGAGGCGTATCGCCGCCGAGGACCCGCCGCTACGGCTCGAGCGGATTCGAACGGAGCTGAATGTGCACCGCGCGCGGCCGCGATCCCTTGCCGCCCTCCATGAGCCACGGCGTGCGATCGCCGCTCGTGCTCCAGAGCCCGCGGCCCTTCCAGCCGGCCTTCGAATCGTCGATGCGGCCGTCGAAGCCCTTGGCGTAGTAGCCCATCGGGTACGGGATGCGGATCATCACCATCTTCCCGTCCTTCAGCGCGACGAAGCCGTCGTTGAGATTCGCCGTCGACATCGGCACGTTATCGCCCAGGCCCAGCGTGTTGTGCTGGTCGACCCAGGTGTAGTAGCTCGCCTCGGCGCTCGTCTTCTCGCCTTCGAATCCGGGCCCCGGATAGCGGTAGAAGGCCCAGCCTTCCGGGCAATGCTCGCCGGTCGCCTTCGGACCATTGAGCGGCGCCTTGCACTTGCGGCGATCGAAGGAAACCAGGCTGCCGTTCGAGGCCGAGCCCCAGAGCACGCCGTTCTTGTCGATGTCGCCGCCGCGGATGCCGTAGCCCTGCTTCGGCATGTGATACACCTCCGAGAGGCTCGTCTTCGGATCGAAGCGCAGGAACCCGGCATTGCCGCCGAATACGCCGACCGTGTACCAGACTGAGCCGTCGGTGGGGTGCGGCATCACGGCGTACGGCCCCGAGCCGCCGGTGATCCGCATGTCCTTAGACGCATCCAGGGGCTGATTGGGCTCCGTGTACTCGTCGCGCCGGCCATTGCCGTTCGTGTCGAGGACGAAGGGCGCCCAGCCCTGGGAGCGCGGCGCGTCGCCAGTCTCGTCGAACATCTTCGTGTTCAGCCATCCGGCCACGGGACCCGTGCCGCTGAACCACAGCGTCTCGTTCGCGTCGTAGCCGAATTGCGGATGATGCGTGCCGAAGCAGGTATCCACGGTGGTGTACTTCATGGTCTTCGGATCGAGCATGGCCGCCTGTCGCGCAGAGCGCTCGAGCGGGAAGACCTTCGCCGACGGATGATCGGAGCCCTTGCGGCACCAGGCCGGGTTGTCCAGCCCGCGCACGCTCGCCGCGAGCCACACGCGCCCCTCTTTGTCGAACATCGAGTTATGGTTGTTCGCGCGCGTGTCCCACATCTTCTGCTCGCCCCAATAAGCGGAGGGCTGCATCGGCTGCACCGTTGCGGCATGGCCCGGTCCGAGCGACTCCGGCATCTCGGCATCGGCGACCGGCATCTTGAAGAAGCTCACCTTGTTCGTCTTCGGATCGAGGATCGGCATCATGTCGGTCGCATACTCGGGCGAGCCGTAGAGCGGCCCCCATGCATTGACCGTGGGATTACGCCGGTCCGATGCGATGAGATCGTGCAGATACTTGTCCGGCGTCGACCATTCCCACGACGTGATGACGATGTTTCGCTCGACGCCCTGCGGGCGCGGCGGCTTCGCCTTGGGCAGCTCGCCTTTCGCGATGCGATCGGTCCAATCGCCGAAATACTGGTAAGGCACGCCGCCGAACTGCCCGGCGATGCGCTGTGTCATCTGCTCGCCCGACTGCCCGGACTGTATCCGGCGCACCCACGCGTCCTTGCCGCTCACGCTGCCGAACTGTGCAGGAATCGTGCGCGTCGCTTCGTTGCCGAGCTGATGGCAGCCGATGCAATCGACGTTATTCATCTGCCGCAGCCAGTTCTCGCGCGTGATGTTCTTCGGAATTGCCGTCGAGCCGCCGAAATCCTTGGCCGGCGGGATCTTGAGTAGCGAATACCAGTAGATCGCCGGGTAGTAATGCGCGGCGGCCGCCGCATCTGGCGCGATCACCGCACGGTGGTTGAGCTTCTCTCCCGGCTTCCCGCGCAGCTTCGGCGAATCGACCAGGCCATAGCCCCGGACCCAGACGCTGTAATTCGCGAGCGGCAGATCCGGTATCAGATAGCGACCTTGATCGTCCGTGACGACGATGCGCGCGAACTTCGTCGGCAGATCGGTCGTCTCGGCAATCACCCATACGCCCGCCTCCGGCCCCTTCGGCCCGGAGACGACGCCGCCGATGTCCTTCTCGCCGACCCTCACCGTTACGGGACGCTGCTGTTGGGCGCTCGCCGCGCCGCATACGATTAGCGCGGCGACCGTCGCCACGAGCGAAAGAAACCGCATGACCACCTCCTCCTCAGGACTGGTGGCGCGCAGTCTAACGCCCTTCAGCGCCCCTTGAAGTCGGGCTTTCGCTTTTCGTTGAAGGCGCGGATGCCTTCACGCCGGTCGTCCGTATCGACGAGGCGGTTGTAAGCCTCGATCTCGAAGCGATAACCGGTCAGGAGATCGGTCTGCAGGCCGTAATGGATCGCCTTCTTCGCCTGCCGAACCGATAGCGGCGCGTTCCCGGCAATGGTGCGCGCCGTCTCCAACGCCTCCGCGATGAGCGCCGCGGGCTCGCAGACGCGATTCACGAGCCCCCAGTCCGCGCCCTCTTCCGCCGTGAACGCTTTGCCGGTCAGGACGAGCTCCTTCGCGCGGCGCTC
>JBHELS010000385.1:0-6742 GCA_046263015.1 Burkholderiales bacterium
TTCTACGTCGGGCCGCCCGGACAAAATGCGCGCATGCCGCTCGGGGGCGACGCGCCGCACTCAAGCGAAGGCTCGCGCCACGCCGGCCGCGGCGCGGCGCTCGGCGCGCTCATCGGCCTCGTCGTCGGCCTCGCCGTCGGCTTCATCGGCGCGTTCGACCTCGGCCGTCCGACGGTGCCGCTCGCTGCGCTCCTCGGCGCGCTAATCGGCGCCTTCGCCGGCGCGCTCGTCAGCATGCGCGGCGGGCGCCGTTCCGCCGCGAGCATCGAGCATCCGGTCGAGTCGCGCGGCGGCCGCATGGTCGCCGTCTGTGTCGATCGCTCGGGCAGCGAGCGCCTCGCGATCGAAGCGCTGCGCGCGCACAGCGCGCGCGACGTCGGCGCGACGCACGGTGAATGGCGCGACGGCTCCTGGCGCGACTTCGACCCGCGCCAGCCACTCGCCACCGTCTGAAATCGGTACCAAGTACGTAATACTTATTTCGTACTTGGTACGGACTAGCTATTTGCGGTTGAGGTTTTCCTCGGCGAACGCCCAGTTGAGGCGCTGCTCGATCACCGCCTGCACGTAGCGATCACGCTGGTTGCGGTAGTCGACGTAATAGGCGTGCTCCCATACATCGAGGGTCAGAAGGCAGCGCATGCCGCGCGCCATCGGCGTTTCGGCATTCGCGGTGGCGAGCACCTGCAGCCGGCCCTCCTTTTCGACGAGCCACGCCCAGCCCGAGCCGAACTGCCCGTTGGCCGCGGCGGCGAACTGCTCGACGAATTTCTCGGTGCTGCCGAAATCGCGCTCCAGGCGTGAGCGCATCGCGGCCCCGGGCGGCGCCGCCTTGGGGGTGAGCGAGTGCCAATAGAAATCATGGTTCCACGCCTGCGCGGCGTTATTGAAGAGCTTGCCCTGGCTCGAGCGCACCACGTCTTCCAGTGTCGCGGCGCGCACGTCGCTTTGCGCGAGCAGCTGGTTCATCGTGTCGACGTATTTCTTGTGATGTTTCCCGTGATGCAGCTTGAGCGTCTCGGCCGAGATGACCGGCTCGAGCGCATCTTCGGCATAAGGGAGCGGCGGCAGCTCGAAATGAAGCTGCCGCACGGCATTTGCAGTCGCGGTCGCCATGCGGGTCTCCTGAACGTGGATCGATTCAGGTCCGACCGCGCAGGGGACCGATGGTTTCTACCTTACGAAGACTTAACGCGCAGATCGTTCTTGAGCGACTTCACGCCGCTCACTTTCTTCGCCGCGGCGAGCGCGCGCTCGGCCATGTCCTTGTTGTCGACGAAGCCCGAGAGCTGCACCACGCCCTTGTACGTCTCGACATTGATCGAGCCCGCGGCGCGGGCGCCGACGTCCGTGGCGATCGCCGTCTTTACCTTCGCGGTGAGCGCCGCGTCGTCGGTGAATTCGCCGGCGTTACGCTGCGTCTCGGGATTTTGCGACGCGCATCCCGCGACGCCGAGCGTCGCCGCCGCGCCAAGCGCGAGCGCTGCGAAAAGCGTTCTCATTGCTTGTTCTCCTTCGATACTGGCTTCTCGCCGGCGCCCGTCTGCTTCTGCACGCGCTCGAGCTCTTCGGGCAAACGCGCCGGCTCATGGTCGCCCGGCTGCATCGGATCGAACGGCCAGCGCGCGGGCTGCGGCTTCTCGGGATTTACTGCTGATGGTTTTCCCATTCGCGCACCTGGCTTTCTGCGTCGTCTTTCGCACAGCCGTAACGTTCCTGGATCTTGCCGACGAGCTGGTCGCGCTTGCCCGCCATTTGGTCGAACTCGTCGTCGGTAAGCTTGCCCCAGCGCTCCTTAAGCGCGCCCTTCATCTGCTTCCAGTTCCCCGAAATGCGGTCCCAGTTCATAGGCGATCTCCGTATGAAATGTCGCTAGTCTTGCAAAACGCGTGCCGCACCGTGCTCTAGGCTTGTGGTGGTTGCACGAGGTGCGCCACCGTCGCGAGGAGCGCCACCGGCTCGATCGGCTTTGCGAGCTCCGCGTCGTAGGCCGCAGAGAGCACCCGGCGGGCGGCGGGATGGGCGCGCAGCAAGACGTAGCCGTCGTGCCCCGGCAACCCGGCGTCGGAAAGAAGGACGTCGGGATGCCAGTCTTCGAGCGCCGAGAGCGCCTGCGCGGCGCCCGCCACGGCAAACGCCTCGGCGCCCGCCGCCCTCAGCACTTTGAGGAGGAGATCGCGCGCCTCTGCGTCCTCCTCGACCACGAGGACGCGCACGCCGGCGAGGAGCGGCGCATCGAGGGGCCGCTCGAGAGGAACGCTCTCCGGCGCGAGCTCGGCGCGCAGGCGCCCCGCCCAGGTGCCGACCGCGGCGGTGGGCGATTCGAGCTCGGCAAGCACCGACGCGAGGAGGCGGTCCTTCGCGTGGCTTGCCTCCTCGATCGCGAGGCGTAGCCGGCGCTCGCGCTCGAGAGCCCCGGCGGCGGCGGCTTCAGCGCGCTTTCGCTCATCGATGTCGAGACAAAGGGCGGAATAGCCGGCGAAACCGGTGTCGCTCGAACGGGGCACGCCGCGCTCGAGCACCCAGCGATAAACACCATCCGCGCGGCGCATGCGGTACTCGATCGCGTAGGGGGTGCGCGCATCGTAGGCGCGCACACAAGTGTCGAGCCAGCGCGCCAGGTCCTCGGCATGTACCACGGTCGCGGAGTCGGCGGCATCCGCCGCGCAACCCGTGTACTCGAGCCAAGCGCGGTTGGCGTACTCGCACGACATGTCGGGTCGCGCAAGCCACAGCATGGCGGGCAGCTCGTCGTAGGGGCTCACGCGCCATGCGCTGCAGGACCCATGCCGGGGACACCATGTAGCGCAAACGCTACTTGAGCGCTCGGCGCGCGCTGCGCTTCTTACACGCGCTCGCAACGCTTACATAAGCGCCAGTCGGCGGTTTCCCACCGGCACGAGGTTTGCTCCGGCGCTACCAGCTTCACTTTTTCATTTATCGGATAAAGGAGTCGTTTATGTTGAGCTGGGCGCTGGCGTTTTTCATCATCGCCATCATCGCGGCGATCTTCGGCTTCACCGGCATTGCGGCCGGAGCGGCGGAAATCGCGAAGATCCTGTTCGTCGTGTTCGTGGTCCTTTTCCTCGTCTCGCTCGTCGCGGGGCTGCTGAGAAGGCCTTAACCGGAGTATTCCCATGCAACTAAGAGCTTTGAGCATAGCGGCCGCCGTGGCGCTCGCATTCGCGGGCGCGGCACAGGCGCAATCGAGCACCACAGCCTCGGACAAGCCGACGGTCGGCGCGCGCGCCGACGGCGGCAAGGACCACAAGCCCTCCGTCGATCGCAAGGCGAGGAAGGCCGAGGAAGACAAGATCGAGGCCGCATACAAGGCCGACAAGGCCAAATGCAAAGACATGAAGGGCAATGAGAAGGAAGCGTGCGAAGCCGACGCCAAGGGCAAGGAAAACGTGGCGAAGGCGGAGCTGAAGGCCAAGTACGATCCGACGCCCGCGAACGAGCGCAAGGTCGACGAAGCCAAGGCCGAGCACCAGTACAAGGTCGCGAAGGAAAAATGCGACGCGCAGAAGGGCAAGGAAGAGAGCGCCTGCGAGAAGGACGCCAAGGCGAAGTACGATCGCGCCAAGGCCGACATCAAGGCGAAGTACGCTTCTAACGACCGACGCAAGTCGGCCACCGGCTCGACCGCGAGCACGGCGAAATGAGCGATGCGATGCGCGAGGAGCGCAAAGGCCGTAGCGCGTTCCTCTCCGACATCCAGACGCTCCGCCAGCGCGCCCGGGAGCACATCGCCCAAGGGGCGGTGACTCCCGGGTATCACGCCGATCGCGGCGTGGTGCTGCGGCTTCTGAATGAAGCGCTCGCGACGGAGATCATCTGCACCCTGCGTTACAAGCGCCACTACTACTCGGCCAAGGGCATTCACGCCGAGAGCGTCGCCTCGGAGTTCCTCGAGCACGCGCAGGAAGAGCAGCACCACGCCGACCAGCTCGCCGAGCGCATCACGCAACTGGGCGGCGAGCCCGACTTCTCGCCCGAGGGCTTGGCGTCCCGCAGCCACGCCGAGTATGTGGAGGGCGACTCGCTCGAGGACATGATCAAGGAAGATCTGATCGCCGAGCGGATCGCGATCGACAGCTACCGCGAGATGATCAATTACCTAGGGCAGGACGATTCGACTTCGCGGCGGCTCCTCGAAGAAATTCTGGCGAAGGAAGAGGAGCACGCCGACGATCTCGCGTCGCTTCTCGAGGGCATGGGCAGCAGCCACTAGCGAGCCATGGCACGCGGTCTTTGGAAAGGCGCGATCAGCTTCGGGCTGGTCAATGTGCCGGTGGAGCTCTTTTCAGCCCAGAAGCGCTCCGCCGACATCGACCTGACGATGCTCGACCGGCGCGACCTCGCTCCGGTCGGCTATAAGCGGGTGAACAAGGCGACGGGCAAGGAAGTGCCCTGGGACGACGTCGTCAAGGGCTACGAGTACCAGGACGACAAGTACGTGGTCCTCTCGGAAGAGGATTTCCGGCGCGCAAATCCGGACGCGGCGAAGACCGTCGACATCATGGCGTTCGTCGATCTCGCCGACATCACGCCGCAGTATTTCGAGACGCCGTACTTTCTCGCGCCGGGCAAGCGCGGCGAAAAGGCCTACGCGCTCCTGCGCGACGCGATGGCCAAGGCCGGCAAGGCCGGCATCGCGAGCGTCGTGATTCGCACCAAGCAATACCTCGCGGCGCTCGTGCCGCAGGGCGAGGCGCTCATCCTGAACACGCTTCGCTACCAGAACGAGCTCAAGACGGCGGCGGATCTCGAGGTGCCGGAAAAGCTGAAGGGCCAGAAGCCCACTTCGAAGGAGCTCGACATGGCGCTGCGCCTGATCGACGACATGGCCGATGAGTGGCGGCCCGAGCGCTATCACGACACCTACCACGAAGATCTGATGAAGAGGATCGAGGACAAGATCAAGGCCGGCCAAACGGAAGAGATCACCGCGCCCGAGAAGGAGGAGCGCCCGGCGAAAGGCGCCCAGGTGGTGGACCTCATGGCGCTTCTCAGGAAGAGCGTCGAAGACGGCGGCCGCAAGGCTTCGGCGAAGGCCGAAAAAGAAGAAAAGAGCGAGCGAGCGCACAAATCCCGCCGCGCGACGCACAAGCGCCGCGCGGCGTAGGCGCGTAAATGCCCAAACGTCTCATCCGCTACGCGGTCGTCGGCTGCGGGCACATCGCCCAGGTGGCCGTGCTGCCCGCCTTCGGCAACGCGCGGCGCAACTCGCGGCTCGCCGCCATCGTCTCGGGCGACCCGGTGAAGCGCGACGAGCTGGCGAGGAAATACGCCGTGCCGGTCGCCGTGCCCTACGAGGGCTACGACGAGCTCCTGCGAAGCGGCGAACTCGATGCCGTCTATATCGCGCTGCCGAACAGCATGCACGCGGAGTACGCCGAGCGCGCCGCGCGCGCCGGCATCCACGTGCTCTGCGAGAAGCCGATGGCGGTGACCGAGGCCCAATGCCAGCTCATGAGCCGCGCGGCGCGCGAGCACCAGGTGAAGCTGATGGTCGCCTACCGTTTGCACTTCGAGCGCGCCAACCTCGAGGCGATCGAGATCGCTCGCTCCGGGCGCATCGGCGAGCCGCGCCTTTTCAGCTCGACTTTCACGATGAGCGTCGTGCCGGGGAATATCCGCGTGCAGCGCGCGCTCGGCGGCGGCGTCCTCTACGACATCGGCATCTATTGCATCAACGCCGCGCGCTCGCTTTTTCGCGAAGAGCCGACCGAGGTGAGCGCGGTGGCGGCCGGCGCGATCGGCGACGTCGAAGAGTCGGTGAGCGCGCTCCTTCGCTTCCCGAACGAGCGCCTCGCGTCATTCACCGCCAGCTTCGGCGCGGGCAAGGTCTCCGAATACCGGCTGGTCGGCACCAAGGGCGAGCTCGCGGTCGACCCGGCCTACGAGTACGCGCGACCGCTCCAGCATCGCCTGTCGCTCGAAGGCAACGTGGTGAGCGAGCGGCGCTTTGCGAAGCGCGACCAGTTCGCGCCCGAGCTCCTTTACTTCTCCGACTGCCTGCTCACCAACCGCGACCCCGAGCCCTCGGGCGAAGAAGGGCTCGCCGACGTGCGCGTCATCCGCGCGCTTTACGAATCGATGAAAAGCGCTCGCCCGGTGGAGCTCGCGCCCTACGAGCGGCGCGAGCGCCCGAGCCTGGAGCAGGAAATCCGGCGCCCGCCGATCGAGAAGCCGACCGTGATCCACGCCCGGGCGCCCTCGGGCGGCAACTGAGATGGACACGCCACTCCTATCGGTAACCGAGACGCGCGACGGCGTCTGGAGTGTGAACGAGCGCGGCCCGAGCCGCATCGCCATCGCCTATTTCCCGAGCAAATGGGGCGCGATGAAGCACGCCGTGCGCGTCGCGCAGGCGAAGCCGCGCTGCCGTGTCGCCGTGCTCGAGCGAGACGGTTCGGTGCGCCTTGCGCGCGACTACGACCACGGTCCCGACGACCCTCATGTGGAGGTCTGATATGAAAGCGTCCACCTTCGCCCTCGTCTTCGGCATCGTCTATCTCGCTGCCGGATTGCTCGGCCTCGTCCCGGCAGCGCTCGTGCCCCCGCCGGCCGATGCGCCGCCGACGCACTTCACGCTCATGTATGGCTATCTGCTCGGCCTATTCCCCGTGAATATCGTCCTCACGGCGCTGCATCTCGCCATCGGCGCCTGGGGTCTTGCTGCCTGGTCGGGCCGCGCGAGCGCCGTCGCCTACGCGCGCGCGCTCGCGGTGCTTTT
>JBHELS010000386.1:0-3185 GCA_046263015.1 Burkholderiales bacterium
CTCCAGCGTCCCGGTCGATAGAACTTAGCCACCACTACGGCGCCGTCCTCTAGCCATACCTGGTAGACGCGGTTCTCGTAGCTATTGAGGCTGAGGAGCCGTCCGTCCGGGCGCAGGCCCGCCTCGCCGATCGCGTCCAGCACCCGTTCGGGCGTGAGCTCGGAATACGGATGCGCGTGCACGGCTAGAATTCTCCGCCATGGCGAACGCGGTTGAAATCGACGAGCTTTCCTTCTCCTACGGCGATCTCGAGGTATTTCGAGGCCTGAGCTTGCGCATTCCGGTCGGGCAGGTGGTCGCGATTCTGGGCGCGAGCGGCTCCGGCAAATCGACGCTGCTGAAACTGATCGGCGGGCAGCTCAGGCCGAGCGGCGGCACGGTCAAGGTGGCGGGGAGCAATGTGCATCAGTTGAGCACCGAGGATCTCTATCGGCTGCGTCTCGAGGTCGGCATGATGTTCCAGAACGCGGGACTTTTCACCGATCTCAATGTTTTCGACAACATCGCCTTCCCCATCCGGGAGAACTTCAAGCCGCCCGAGGAGCTCGTGCGGCGCATCGTCCTCATGAAGCTCAACGCCGTGGGCCTGCGCGGCGCGCGCGACATGATGCCGAACGATCTCTCGGGCGGGATGACGCGGCGCGTGGCGCTCGCGCGCGCGATCGCGACCGATCCGAAGCTCATGATGTACGACGAGCCCTTCGCCGGTCTCGATCCGATCTCGCTCAACCACATCTGCCACCTGATCCGTGATCTCAACGAGGCTTTCGGCCTCACCTCGATCGTGGTGACGTACGACGTGAAGGAAGCGCTCGCCGTCTGCGACTATGCCTATGTCGTCTCCGACGGCGCCGTCGTCGGCAAGGGAACGCCGAAGGAGATCGAGAATTCCACCAGCCCTTACCTGAAGCAGTTCGTGAACGCTTTGCCCGACGGGCCGGTGCGCTTTCACTTCCCCGGGCCGCCGCTCGAAGAGGACTTACGCCTTGCGGCGCGCGAGCGGAGCTAGCTCAGCTCTCCAAGTCTCGCTTGACGGCGTTCAGAAAGCGCGCGGCTTCGCCACCCGTGGCGGCGCGGTGATCGAAGGTCAATGATAGCGGCAGCACGCGGTGCGCAGCGACCTCGCCCTGCGGGGTCACGACCGGTGTGGGCATGATGCGCCCGGCGCCGAGAATCGCGACTTGCGGCGGCACAACGATCGGCGAGGCGTAGCGCCCGCCGATGGCGCCGAAGTTGGAAAGCGTGATGGTCGCCCCGCG
Source organism: Burkholderiales bacterium (assembly GCA_046263015.1). GTDB lineage: Bacteria > Pseudomonadota > Gammaproteobacteria > Burkholderiales > SG8-39 > SCGC-AG-212-J23. Next base: position 1,260 of record JBHELS010000386.1, read on the forward strand.
CAGCGTTTCCGGCGATAGCGAGCGGCTGCGCGCTTTGCCGACCAGCTGCTCGAGCTCCACCGTCAACTTGTCCTGCGCGAGCCGATGCGCGTTGCGCAAAACCGGCACGAGCAGCCCATCAGGCAGATCGACGGCGATGCCGAGGTCGACTTCCTCGCGGAGCGTGCGCGCATCCGCCTTGGCGTCGTACCAGGCGTTAAGGCCCGGCTCCGCCTTGCATGCCGCGATGATCGCGCGCGCGAGGCGCATGAGTGCGGAGGTGCCTTTCGGCCAATTCTCGACATCGGCGTCGTCCATCACCGTGACGGCCGCGACTTCCTGATGCGCAGCCGCCAAGTTGCGCGCCATGGTGGCGCGCATGCCTTTTTGCGCGCTCGGCTCGACGGCGAGCGTGCCGCGCGCGGCGCGCTTCACGTCGTCCGTGGTCGCGGTGCCGCCCGGACCGGTCGGCTCGACGCTCGCGAGATCGACGTTCAAGCTCCTCGCCAGTGCCCGAACCGCCGGCGTCGCCTTTACCTCCGCGCGCGACGCGGTGCGCGCCGGCGTTTTTGCTTCGCCGCGCGCCTGAGTTTTGGTCTCGCTGCGCGAATCGAGACTACCGACAACCGTGCCGGTGTCGGCCGCGGCGCCTTCGAAGCCGATGAGCGGCGCGCCGACATGGATCTTGTCGCCGGGCGCGCCGAAAAGCTTCTCGACCTTGCCGCTATACGGCGCGGGCACTTCGACGATCGCCTTGTCGGTCTCGAGCGAGACCATCGGTTTGTCCGATTCGACGCTCTCGCCGGGCTTGACGTGCCACTCGACGATTTCGGCTTCCTGCAGGCCCTCGCCGAGGTCGGGCAGGTTGAAGACGCGCACTACTGGTACTCCAGGACCTTTCTCGCCGCGGCGGCGATGCGCGCCGGGTTCGGCATATAGCGCTCTTCCAGTCGGAACATCGGCGTCACCGTGTCCCAGGCGGTCACTCGTTCTACCGGTGCGAGCAATGAGAGGAGCGCTTGCTCGGAAATGTTGGCCGAAATATCGGAGGCGAGGCTCGCGGTGCGCGGCGCCTCGGTCACGACGACGCAGCGGCCGGTCTTCTTTACCGATTCGAGCACCGTGTCATAGTCGATCGGCTTGAGTGTCGCGAGGTCGAGCACCTCGGCTAAGTGGCCCTCGGCGGCGAGCTCGTCCGCCGCCTTAAGCGATTCCTGCAGCATCGCGCCCCAGGCAACGATCGTCACATCGGTGCCTTCGCGCTCGACAAACGCCTGATCGAGCGGCAGCGGCTCGCCGTCGTCGTTGACTTCTTCCTTGAAGCGCCGGTAGAGGCGCGATGGCTCGAGAAACAAGACGGGATCCGGATCGGCGATCGATGCTAGAAGCAGGCCGTACGCTTTAGCGGGCGACGACGGGTAGACGACGCGGATGCCCGGGATGTGGGCGAACATGGCTTCCGGGCTCTCCGAGTGGTGCTCGGGCGCATGGATGCCGGCGCCGCAGGGTGTGCGCAGCACCATCGGGCAGGAGAGGCGACCTAGCGTGCGGTGACGCAGGCGCCCGGCGTGGTTCAGGATCTGATCGATCGCCGTATAAGCGAAGCCCGCGAACTGGATCTCGGCGACCGGCCGCAGGCCTTCGGCCGCCATGCCGACCGCCATGCCGGCGATGAGACCCTCGGCGAGGGGCGTATCGGCAACGCGCTCGGCGCCAAAGCGCTTCTGCAGCCCGGCGGTGGCGCGAAAGACGCCGCCGTTGATGCCGACGTCTTCGCCGAGCACCACCACCCGATCGTCCTCCTCCATTGCGCGCGCCAGCGCGAGATTGACGGCTTCAACCAGCGTGATGCTCGACATCGCGCTCCTCTTCTTCTTTTGCGGCCTCGGCGGCCTGCCAGGCGTATTGCCGCGGCAGTCTCGCGTAGAGGTGCTCGAACATCTGCTC
>JBHELS010000387.1:0-6546 GCA_046263015.1 Burkholderiales bacterium
ACCTTGCGCACCGCCGAATCGATGAGCATCGCGGTGTCGTAGCCCGAGGCGGCATAGCCGGTCGGCAGGCGTTTGTACTCCTTCTCGAATTCGGCAACGAATTTCTTGTTCGCCGGATTATCGAAATCGATCGACCAGTGCCCGACGCTGAAGAGGCCGAGCATCGGCTCGCCCACCGCGCGGATGATGTCCTGGTCGGAGCCCCAGAGCGGCACGACAAGCTGCATGTCTTTCGACATGCCTGCGGCGACGAACTGCTTGATGAAGTTGACGCCCATACCGCCTGGCAGGAAGACGTAGAGCGCCTGGGGCTGCTTCGCCCGAATTTGCGAGAGCTCGGCCGAGTAATCGAGCTGGCCGAGCTTGGTGTACATCTCGTCGACCAGTTTGCCCTTGTACATGCGCTTGAACCCGGTCGCCGCATCCTGGCCACCGACGTAGTTTGGCGCTAGGAAGACGGCGTTCTTGATGCCCTTGGAGTTCATGTACTCGCCCGCCGCCTCGCTGTACGCCTCGCTCGGCCACGACGCGGCGAAGAAGAACGGGCTGCATTGCGCGCCGGTGTATTGCGCCGGGCCGGCGTTGGGCGAGATGAAAAACACCTTGTTCGCAATCGCGTCCGGCGCGACGGCCAGCACGATGTTCGAGAAGACGATGCCGGTGATGAAGTCCACCTTCTCGAGGCGCAGGTAGCGCTCGCCGATCTGCTTCGCGTTCTCGGGCTTCAGCTGATCGTCACTTACCAGCACCTCCGCCGGCAGGCCGCCGAGCTTGCCGCCATTCAGCTTTACCGCGAGATTGAAGGCATCGCGGATGTCGGTGCCGATCGATGCATTCGGTCCCGAGAGCGTGCTGATGAAGCCGATTTTCACTTTGTCGGCGGCCTGCGTGGTGAACGCGGCCGCCAGGGCCGCCGCCACTACGATGCTGCGCATACTTCCCCCTCTATCGTAATTCGCGCTTGACGCGCATTTGGTCGTCGACGATCTTGCCGCGCTCGATCACGACTTTGCCGTCGAGCGCGATGCTGCAATCGCGCATCGGCACGTCGTAGTGCCCGCGGGTATTTCGTTTGCCGCCGCCCTGCGTGTTCGGTCCGGTGGAGAACAAGAAATTACCGGGAAACGTCCGCGCCGCCGCACGATGGCGCTCGGGCGTATCGCCATGAAGCGCAATCCCGTACCAGAGCGCCTGCGGATTCATGCCCCACCCGAGATGCGAGACCGCATACGGATCGCGATCATTCGCGCATGATTTGCCGTCATCCAGCCAGTCGCGCATTAGCTTCGCCTCCATGGCGCCCTGGATCTCGACAATGTGTCCCTCGCGGATCGTCAGCTTCACCGGATCTGCGACGTAGCGGCAATAAGGCAGGATGACGATGTCGCCCGGCTGGAAAACCACCGTGCCTTGCGCGCTGCCTTCGTTCGGGAAGGTGTGGATGTGTCCGCCGCCCCAGTGATCGAAGTGCCCGCGCTCATCGGCGTAGCCCCATTGGGTCATGACGGGGTACTCGCCGCACTCATAGGCGAGATCGGTGCCCGCCTCGCTCGTCACTCGCACCTTGCGGGTGCGCTTGTAGAGCGACTCGGCGTACTTGCACGCCTCCTTGAGCCCGGCGGGCGACATGAGCTGCTCGAGATCGTCGGGCGCGTCGATGATCATCAGCACGCGCGTGCCGCCGTCCATCACCTGCTTCAGCCATTTCGTAAATAGCGGGACGTGGAAGACAACGACCAGGTCGGCCGCCCTTACCGCCTCGAGCGTGCCTTTGCACTGGCCGATCGTCGGCACGCCGACCTTGGTCCACGAGGGCAACGAATTCACGCACATCTCGTAGATGTCGGCGGCGAGATCATCGGCAGCGGCAAACGCCGCCTGGATGTATTCGCGCCGGGTGGCAAGGTCGCTGACAATCGCGAGAGTCTCGCCCTTCTTCACCTGGCAGAGCTCGAACTCCCTGCGATAGAGCTGTGCCAGCTTCGCGGGATTAACCTCTTGCGCCCGGAAAGCACCTTGGATCATGCGCGCATTATGGCTTGCCAGATTCGCTGCGGCGTAGCCGGCATCTCGAGATCGGTGACGCCGTAAGGCGCGAGTGCGTCGAGGATGGCGCCGATCACGGCCGCCGGCGCGGCGATGGTGCCCGACTCGCCGCAGCCTTTCGCGCCGATCGGGTTGTGCGTGCAGGGCTGGCTTTCGTCGAGCTCCGAGACGAAGTACGGCAAGTCCGCAGCGCGTGGCAGCGCATAGTCCATGAACGATGCGCTTAGCAGCTGGCCCTCGTCGTACACGGTGCGCTCGGCGAGCGCCTGGCCGAGTCCCTGCACGACGCCGCCGTGCAACTGGCCATGCACGATCATCGGATTAATCACCGTGCCGATGTCATCGACGGCCCAGTAGCCGAGGATTTTGACGGTACCGGTATCGCGCTCGACCTCGACCTCGCACACGTGCACGCCGTTGGAGAAGGCGAAGTTCGGCGGATCGTAGAACGCGTTCTCGTCGAGCCCGGGCTCGAGTTCGGTAAGAGGATAGTTGTGCGGCACATAGGCCGCGCGCGCGACTGCTTCGAAGCTCACCGTGCGATCGGTGCCGGCAACCGTGAACGCGCCGTGACTGAATTCGATATCGCCCTCCGCCGCTTCCAGAAGATGCGCGGCGATGCGCTTTCCCTTGGCGATGATCTTCCGCCCGGCGACGTGCAGCGCCGAGCCGCCCACCGCGATCGAGCGCGAGCCGAACGTGCCCGTGCCGACCGGCACGGCAGCCGTATCGCCTTCGACGATCTTGATGCGCTCGAACGGCATGCCAAGCTGCGCTGAGATGATCTGCGCAAACGTGGTCTCGTGCCCCTGGCCATGGTTGTGCGTGCCGAGATACGCCGTAATCGCGCCATCCGGCGCTACGCGGAGTTGCGCCGATTCGTAGAAGCCGACGCGCGCTCCCATGGCGCCCGCGAGGCGCGATGGCGCCACACCGGACGATTCGACGTAGCACGCAACGCCGATGCCGCGCCCCGGCGGCCGCTTCTTCGCGTAGCCCGAGAGCTCAAGCGCCCGCTCGAGGAGCTTCGGGAAATCACCACAGTCGTAGGTCGGCCCCACCGGCGTTTTGTAGGGCATGGCGCCCGCGGCAATCAGGTTGCGCCGCCGGATGTCCGCGCGATCGATGCCGAGCTCGCGCGCTGCTTTGTCGGCGAGCCGCTCGAGCACATAGCAGGCCTCAGGCCGCCCGGCGCCCCGATACGCGTCGGTGGGCACCGTGTTGCTGAAGACGCCGGTCACTTCCACGAAGATCGCCGGCGTCCTATAAACGCCGGCGAGGAGCGCCGAATAGATGGGGCCGGCGATGGCGGCGCCGAAGCTCGAGACATAGGCGCCGAGATCGGCGCGCGTTTGCACGCGCAGGGCGAGGAAGTGTCCCTCGCCGTCGAGCGCGAGCTCAGCACCGGTCACGTGATCCCGGCCTTGCGTGTCCGAGAGGAAGGATTCGGTGCGCCGCGCGATCCATTTCACCGGCCGCTTCATGCGCCGCGCCGCCCAGACGACGAGCGTTTCCTCCGGGTAGTGCTTGCCCTTGTAGCCGAAGCCGCCGCCCATGTCTCGCGAGACGACACGCAGCTCGCCCTCGCTCAAGCCGAGCTCTTCGCACACATAGCGCCGGATGTGGTGCGGCGCCTGCGTGCCGCAGTAAAGCGTATCGCCGCTGGCAATCACGCCGCGCGTCTCGATCGCCGCACCGCAGAGCCGGTTGTTCACGAGCTCAATCGCTACACGGCGCGGCGCGCGCGCAAAGGCGGCGTCGACCGCGGCACGATCGCCCCGTTGCCAAACAAAGGCGTGATCGCCGTCGATCAGCGGCAGCGGCTCGTAATCCACCTCGACGCGCTCGGCCGCGTCCTCGGCTTCGGCGCGCGATTCGGCGAAGATTGCGGCAACCGGCTCGCCAACGTGGCGCAAAGTATCGCGTGCGAGCGCATAGCGCGGCGGTTCGACCATGCCGGGCAAGACCCAGCCGCAGCGCATCGGCCGCACCCCGTCGCGTGCCATGTCTTCGCCGGTGAACGCAAGGACGTCGGGCGGGATGCGCACGGCTCGAAGGCGCGCATGCGCATGCGGCGAGCGAACGATGGCGCAGTGAAGCTCGCCCGGGAATGAAAGGTCCTCGATGTAGCTGCCGCTACCCGTGAGGAAACGCTGGTCCTCGAGCCGCAGGACCGACTTACCGATCACTGTATTTCTTCGCGCAGCAGCTCGAGTCGTTCGTAGATCGCGCGGTCGGTCACGACGAAAAGCTCGGCGGGTCCACCACGCGGCTCGTGCGCGACCCACGTCCAGTGCGGAATGGTGAAAGCGTCGTGCCGCGACCAGTCGAACACCGTGTCACCTACGCTCGAGCGGCCTTCGCCGGATACGACAAGACAGATGGCGTTCCACGTGGTGCGCTGGCGCCGCGTGGGCTCATCTATCCGTTTGTAGAAGAGGTCCAGTGTCGGCATGACCGACCGGCCGTCCTTGCTGTAGCGATAGGTGCGCGCACCATCTTTCCCGCGTTCGGCCCGTGCCACCTCTCGACGCGTGTCCGCGCCCGGAAAGCGATAGTCGGCCGAACCTTCCGCGCCTACTTCCCAGAAGCGCTCGTCCTGGCGCATGCCCGGCTCGAAGAAGCTCGCATCGAGCAGGCAGATGGCGGGCATGTTGGCGGCGTCGAACCACACCGTGCGGTCTTTGCCCTGGTTGATGTGGCCGTGCCAGCACATGGGTGGCGTGAGGACGAGGTCGCCCTCATGCATCTCGCAGCGCCGGCCGTTGACGATGGTCACAGCGCCTTCGGCACGCGTTGAGAAGCGGATTGCCGCGGCGGTGTGCCGATGCGGCACGGCCTTGTCCCCCGGCTCGAGCACGGTGAACGCGCCAATCAGGTTCTGCGTGGTCACGGTCTCCGGGCCGAAGGCCGGATTAGCGAGGATGAGCGCCCGGCGCTCGACGTCCTCTATGGCAACTTCGCTGGCCGCTCGCGCGGTGAGCGGCTCGATGTCGCGCCAGCGCCAATGCATCGGCGCATCCTTCGCCTGCGGCGCGACCGGCGTGATGCGCTTGTAGCGATCCCACAGCGGGTGGACGTGGGATCGCTCGAGCGCGGCGATCAGCGAGGCATCAGGCCTTGTCAACCGAGTACCGGCCCGGCCCGACGGCCGCAATGACGAGCATCGCGCCCATGATCGCGGCGTTCTTATAGAAATGTGACATCTGGTTGAAGCGCTGCGCTGCTTCGTAGGTCCAGTACGTGTGGACGATGAACGTCGCGATCAGCACATACACGAAAAGTGCGAGCGCTACCCAGCGCGTCTTCCAGCCGACGAGCAGCAGGATGCCGCCGCCCAGCTCGAAGATGACTGCCAGCGTCGCGCCCAACGTCGGCGCCCAGGCAAACCCCCACTTCGTAAAGTACTGAACGCTCCCCTGAAAGCCGGTGAGCTTGAGGTAGCCGAACCATATGAAGATCGCCGCCACCAGAATGCGGCCCACGAGAAGCAAGGTTGCCTGATATTGCGGATTGAACGCCGGGCTGTAGGCGCTGGTTGTTTGCACGTTTGCGCTCATGAGTACCCTCCTTTGTGCGGGCGATTATGCCGGAAACTCGCGAGCGTCGAATTAGGGCGAAGGTCACCCGGTGATGGCTGCCCGTGCTGCACGAGCACATCGCGCTGGTGACAGCCCCTCTGTCGTCGGCACGGCTGTCGATTCGTCTTGGCGGCAAATCGGGTCATCAACGCTACGCACGAGCGAGGCTAGCGCATCAAATCTCAACGCGGGTGGCGTCGTAGCGGAAGAGCCACTCGTAGCGATCGGCGATGCGCTCGCTTGCCCACTCGCGATCGATGAACTTACGCCCCTCCTCCGTCTCGGCGAGCGCGCGGTTGTGGAAGCGATGGATATTCGCGGCCGAACCTTCCACCGTCCGGCGGGTGCGCTCCCGCCGCGCCGTTTCATAGCGCTGCAGCGCCGTGTCGACGTCGTATTGCGCGAGAGAGCGAGCGAGCACGTAACCGTCTTCAATAGCCATGATCGCGCCTTGCGCGAGGAAAGGGAGCATGGAATGCGCCGCATCGCCGAGGAGCGTGACGCGCCCGACCGTCCAGCGCTCAAGCGGCGCGCGCACCATCAGCGCCCATTTGTAAGGCGTGTCAATCGCGTGGATGAACGCCTGGATGTCGACATGCCAGTCCCGGAAGTCGGCGATCAGCTCCTCCTGTGTGCCGCGCGCGCTCCAGGATTCGATACGCCAGTCGGAGCGTTCGCGTGCGCCGACGAAGTTCATGAGCCGTCCCGAGCGCAGTGGGTAATGCACGATGTGCCCTCCGGGTCCCACCCAGTTCGAGCCGACCATGCGCGCCATATGCGCGGGCAAGCGCTCTATCGGCACGATGCCGCGCCACGCAATGATGCCGGTGAATTCGGGGCGGTCGGCGCCGAAGAGAGCTTGGCGGATGCCTGAGTGCACGCCGTCGGCACCGACCAGCGCGTCGCCGCGTACCGTCGC
>JBHELS010000388.1:0-6286 GCA_046263015.1 Burkholderiales bacterium
CACCGCGGCGATGGTGCTGCTCTTTCTGGGCAACTGGAAGTCGACGCTGATCATCGCCATCACCATCCCGCTTTCGATCCTCGCGTCGATTTTGGTTTTGTTTGCGCTCGGCGAGACGCTCAACATCATGACGCTCGGCGGGCTCGCGCTCTCGGTCGGGATTCTGGTCGACCAGGCGATCGTCACCATCGAGAACATCGAGCGCCACCTGCACGCGGGAGAGGAGCTGAATCGCTCGATCCTGGTCGGCGCCGCCGAGATCGGCGTCCCGGCATTCGTCTCGACGCTGTGCATCTGCATCGTGTTCGTGCCGATGTTCTTCCTCACCGGCGTCGCACGGTTCCTGTTCGTGCCGATGGCGGAGGCAGTCTGCTTCGCCATGATTGCGTCCTATGTTCTTTCGCGGACGCTGGTGCCGACGCTCGTCATGCTGATGCTCAGGCATCCGGCGCGCGAGTTCCCGCTCTACCGGATGTTCAACGCACAGTTCGAGCGCATGCGCGCGGCGTACAGCGAGCTGCTGGCCGCGCTGCTCGAACGTCGGGCGGTCTTCGCCATCGTGTTCCTCGCGTTCTGTGCGCTCTCGTGCGTGCTGTATCCGTTCCTCGGCCGCGATTTCTTCCCGAGCGTCGACGCTGGGCAGGTACGGCTGCACTTTCGCATGCCGACCGGCACTCGCGTCGAGGAGACGGCGCGCCTCGCCGAGCAGATCGAGGCCTCCATTCGCCAGCTGATTCCGGCGAGCGAGCTCGACACCATCCTCGATAACCTCGGCGTGCCGAACTCGAGCATCAACCTCTCGTACTCGAACGCCGGCACCATCGGCACCCTCGACGGCGAGATCCTGATGTCGCTCAGGCGCGGGCACCGGCCGACGAGCGAGCTGACGACCATGCTGCGTGCCGAGCTGCCCAAGCGCTTCCCCGGCGTGGAATTCTTTTTCCAGCCGGCGGACATCGTCACGCAGATCCTGAACTTCGGCCTGCCCGCGGCGATCGACGTGCAGTTCTCGGGGCCGAATCTGGCCGCGAATTACGCGCTCGCCGCGGAGCTCACGAAGAAAATCCGGCAGATTCCCGGGGCGGTCGACGCGCACGTGCACCAGCGCATGGACGGCCCGGCGATCGACCTGCAGATGGACCGCACGCGCCTGCAGCAGGTCGGGCTCTCGGCCTTCAACGTCGGGCAGAACGTGCTGCTCTCGCTCGCCGGCAGCTTCCAGACGGCGCCTGCGTTCTGGCTCAACCCGCAGAACGGCATCGTCTACCAGATCCAGGTGCTCGCGCCGTCGTACTCGCTCGAAAGCCTCGATGCGCTGCTCAACCTGCCGGTCGCGGCCACGGGCGCCGCGGCGGCCAACACGCCAACGCAGCTGCTCGGTAACCTGGTCGACGCGCGGGCGGGGCGTCAGCTGCCGGTTGTGTCGCGCTACAACATCGCCTCCGCCGTCGATCTGTTCGTCAGCGTGCAGGGAACCGACCTCGCGGCCGTCACCGGGCAGGTAAAGAAGCTGGTCGATGAAGTGCGGCCGAAGCTGCCGCGCGGCAGCCAGGTGGCGATGCGCGGGCAGGTGGAGACGATGCAGAACTCGTTCGTCGGCCTGGGCCTCGGGCTGCTGATAGCGATCGTGCTGGTGTATCTGCTGATCGTCGTTAATTTCCAGTCGTGGATCGATGCCGCGATCATCATCGCCGCGCTGCCGGCCGCCTTGGCCGGCATCGCCTGGATGCTCTTCATCACCGGCACCACGCTTTCGGTGCCGGCGCTGACCGGCGCGATCATGACGATGGGGGTCGCGACGGCCAACAGCATTTTGGTGATCGCGTTCGCGCGCCAGCAGCGCGAGCTCGGCGTCGAGCCGCTTGCCGCGGCGCTGACGGCGGGCGCGACGCGCATCCGCCCGGTGCTGATGACCGCGCTCGCCATGATCATCGGCATGATTCCGATGTCGCTCGGCCTGGGCGAAGGCGGCGAGCAGAACGCGCCGCTCGGGCGCGCGGTGATCGGCGGCCTCGTCTTCGCCACCGTCTCGACGCTACTCTTTGTGCCGGTGGTGTACGCCGCCGTCCACTTGTGGCTCACCCGCAGGAAAGAGAAATGGCTGACCGGAAACGCACCCTCCGCCGCGCAGCCATCCTGAGCGTCGCGGTGGTCCTAGGCCTCGGGCTGCTTGCGGGGCGGACGGTGTTCAGCCGCATCTCGAACGCGAGAACGCTCGAGGCGCAGGTCGCCGAGCGGAACAAGCAGTACGTGCGCGTGACGCAGCCGCGCTCGGGCGCGAAAGCGCAGACCGTGGTGCTGCCTGGGACGCTGCAGGGCTATGTCCAGGCGCCGATCTCGGCGCGCGCGAGCGGCTATCTGAAGAAGTGGACCCGCGACATCGGCAGTCGCGTCAAGCAGGGCGAGCTCCTCGCCGAGATCGAGACGCCGGAGATCGACCAGCAGCTCTCGCAGGCGATCGCCGCGCGCCAGCAGGCCGCGTCCAGCCTGACGCTCGCCACGAGCACGCTCGAGCGCTGGGAGGCGCTGAGAAAGCGCGACGCCGTCTCGCAACAGGAGCTCGAGGAGAAGCGCAGCGCCGACGCGCAGGCGAAGGCGAACCTCGCGGCCGCCGACGCGAACGTCGAGCGCCTGCGGCAGATGAAGGGCTTCAACCGCGTGGTGGCGCCGTTCGCGGGCGTGATCACGCGGAGGAACGTCGACGTGGGTGATCTCATCGACGCGGGCGGCGGCGCGGGCCGCGCGCTCTTCGTATTGGCGCAGACCGATCCCTTGCGCGTGTACGTAAACGTGCCGCAGTCCTACGCGCATCTCGTGAAGCCCGGCCAGCAGGTCGCGGTGACGCAGCAAGAGCTGCGCGGCGAGTCCTTCAAGGGCGAGATCGTGCGCACCGCCGGCGCGATCGACGCGCAGACGCGCACCATGCAAGTCGAAGTGATGCTCGCCAACAAGGAAAGGAAGCTCATGCCGGGGGCGTATGTGCAGGTGTCTCTGCCGCTCGAAGGCACGGGCGCGCTCACCGTGCCGACCAACGTGCTTCTCCTGCGCGGCGAGGGGCCGCGCGTCGCCGCGGTCGGCGCGGACGGCAAGGTGCAGCTGCGCGCGGTGAAGATCGGCCGCAACTATGGGCAGATGATCGAGCTCCTCGACGGCGTCGGTCCGAACGACAACCTGGTGCTGAACCCCCCGGATTCGCTGAACGACGGCGACCCGGTGATCATCAGCGAGAAGTAGCGCTGCCATGAATACGCGCTGGGCCATCTCGGCGCTAACCTTGGCGCTCGGCGGCTGCATGAATCCGCCGCGCTACGAGCCGCCGAAGCCCGAGATGCCCGTCCAGTGGAAGGTCGAGGCGCCGTTTCGCGTCGCCACACCGCAGGACGAGGCGCCGAGGGGCGCATGGTGGGAGCGCTTCGGCGATCCGACGCTGAACGAGCTCGCGAGCCGCGCGCTCGCTGGCAGCCCGACGCTTGCCGCCTCCGCCGCGCGGCTTGCGCAGGCGCGTGCCACGTTCACTTCGGTGTCTGGCCAGCGCTGGCCGCAGGTCGCGGCGTTCGCGCGCGATACGCGCACGCGCATCACCCAAAACCGGCCGCTCAACAACTACAACGCGGCGAACTTCTCGACGGTGCAGATCGACATCGTCTTCGGCCTGCAGGCGAGCTACGAGGTCGACTTCGCCGGAAGAGTCGCGAGCGTCGTCGCCTCTGCGAAGGCTTCCGCCGAGCAGGCCGCAGCGGATCTCGAGACCGCGCGGCTTTTGCTCATCGCCGATTTGGCGACCGCGTACTTCAACCTGCGGCAGACCGATATCGAGCTCGATGTGCTCGCGAGCTCGATCGAGCTGCAGAAGCGCTCCCTCGGCCTCGCGCAGACGCGCTATCAGCTGGGCGCCGGCTCGGCGCTCGACGTCGCGCAGCAGCAGGCGCTCATCGATACGACGCTCACGCAGATCGACATCCTGCGGCGGCAACGCGCGCTCTTCGAGAACGCCACCGCCACGCTCATCGGCACGCCGGCGCCGGTCTTCGCGCTCGCGCCCGAAAAGCGCGACATGCGGCCGCCCGACGTGCCGATCGGCATGCCCTCCGATGTCCTCGAGCGGCGGCCCGACGTCGCCTCCGCCGAGCGCGCGATGGCGCTCGCCAATGCGCAGGTCGGTGTCGCCAACGCTGCCTTCTATCCCAGCATCAATTTGGGTCTGACCGCGGGCCAGGAAAGCCGGCGGCTGAACATGCTCATGGATCTGCCGAGCCTCGTCTGGTCGCTCGGCGTGTCGCTCACGCAACCCGTCTTCGACGGCGGGCGCGTCAAGGGGAACTACGAAGCGGCGCGCGCGGGCTATGACATCGCCGTGGCGAACTACCGACGCGTGGTGCTCACCGCAATGCAGGAAGCCGAAGACGGCATCATCGGCCTCGCCGCGCTCGAGCGCGCCTCGGCGCAGGCGGACGTCGCGGTGCAAAGCGCGCGGCGCACGCTCGATCTCGTCAACGCGCGCTACGAGGGCGGCGTCGCGGGGCCACTGGAAGTGATCAGCGCCCAGCAATCGCTCCTCGCGGCCGAGCGCCTCGCCGCGCAGCTCATCGGTCAGCGGCTTCTCACCTCGGTCTTTCTCGTGCGAGCGCTGGGCGGCGGCTGGGATGGCCGCGAGAAAGTCTCAGCGCGCGACTAGCTCAACCGCGCCGGGGCGCTGCGCCGGTAATGCTCGTCGAGCATCCTCGCGAGCTCGATATTCATGAAACGGGGCCGAGCGTGAGCGGGGTTCCGGGCGCCACCTGGACGCCGCGTCGACACACACATTGATTGGACGAAGCGCTCAAGATCGCCCGCGAGGTAAGCCCTTGCAAACGCAACCGTGGCGGAGACAGGGATAGATGATTGGGTGTATACCCCGATCGCGGCACAGTCGCTGCACAGGGCCGCATACGACAGGGGGACAGCGATCTCCCGTCCTTACTTTCTCACCCCGCAAGCAGAGGTCCCGAATGGCAAACCAGCTTTTCGACATCTATCGCAACAGCGTCAGGACGACCGCCGAAATGATGCGCCTCTCGCTCGAAAACGCCGTGCGGCTGCACGAGAAGCAGCTCGGCATGGTGAAGAGCATGCTCGATGAGAACGTGCGCTCGACCGAGCGCGCGGCCGAAGCGCAGAGCATGGAGCAGCTCGTTGCCCTCCAGTCCGAGCTCGCCGGCCGCCAGCTCGAATGCATGAGCGATTTCTGGTCGAGCGTGTGGACGAGCGCCGCGGAAAGCCAGCGCAACTTCTTCGAGCGCGTGCGCTCCGAAGGCGCCGACACGGCGAGAAAGGCTTACGACTCGGCGACGCGCATTACCGAGGACATGGCGCGCGCCGCTGCGACCCCGATGTCGCGCGCGAGCTCGCAGGAGCGCAAGGAACGTAAAAGCGCCTGATCCGCACTAGGGGAGCGTCGCCCAGGCGATCTGGCGGGCGCGCCTTTGCTTCGCCATCATCGCTCGCCGCTTCGCCCGCGTGCCGCCCGGGCGGTGCCCGCGAGCGAGTCGAGCATCTCGCCATCGTTCACAACTCGATGGGAGAAGACAGATGCTCAAGCGATGCCTCACCGTTTCACTGATCGGCGCCGCGCTCGCCGGCGCTCTCGCGCACGGCGCGGACTTCGTGAGCGTGAGCGGCTCGCCGCTGAAAAGCGGCTTCGGCGATTGCGTGCGCACCGGCTACTGGACGCCCGCGAGCGAACCGTGCGAAGGCGCCGTCGTGCAGCTCGCGATGCAGGATGCGCCGCGCATGCCGAGCGCGCGGGTGGCGCAAGCCACCGCCGCGCTCTTCGCGTTCGATAGCGACGAGCTCGACCCGGACGCGCGCCGCAGTCTCGACGCCTTGCTCGCGCGCTTCGAGCCTGAGGAGATCCACAAGGTCTTCGTCATCGCCCACGCAGATCGCATCGGCGCGACCCACTACAACGTCGCCCTTTCAGAGCGCCGGCTCGAAGCCGTGCGCAACTATCTCGCGGAGAAGGGGCTGATGCTGCCCGTGCTCTTCGGCGAAGTGCGCGGCTCTTCCGAGCCAATCACCGCCGGCCGCTGCGACGACATGGGGCCCGAGAAGAAAACAAACGCGGCGCTCGTGGCCTGCTTGCGGCCCGATCGACGCGTGGAAGTCGAAGTGCTCGGCGCGCCGCGCCAGCTCGCGCGCACGGCGAAGCGGACGGAATATTGAAACGCCAGCGGGCTGCGACGACGAGCGGTCGCTCGCGAGGGCCTGACGGCGCGGCATCGCCGTCTGGTGTGCAATAGCGCCTTCT
>JBHELS010000389.1:0-4968 GCA_046263015.1 Burkholderiales bacterium
CGCGACGCCGCACACTGCGGGGCTGACCCGGGCCGCGATCGAGCACCAGTCGCTCGAAACCGTCGCCCAGGCGGCCGAAATCGCGCGGGGACGTGCGCCCAAAGGCGCGGTGAACGCCGAGCATTGGTCGCGCAAGACCGCCCTTCGGCAATGAAGCGCACGGGCCGGCTTCGCCGCGAAGGCGCCCAGATCTACTACGAAGCCGTGGGGTCGGGGCCGGCGATCGTCTTCGCGCACGGCCTCGGCGGCAACCATCTATCGTGGTGGCAGCAGGTCGCGCACTTCGCCGAGCGCCACACGTGCGTCGTGTTCTCGCATCGCGGCTTTCCGCCTTCGAGCCGCGTGCCGGGCCACGACGCGCCCGACGCGTACGCCGACGACCTCGCCGCGTTGATGGATTCCCTGGACCTGCGCGATGTGACGCTGGTCGGGCAATCGATGGGCGGCTGGACCTGCCTCGAGTACGCGCTGCGTCATCCGGAGCGGGTGCGGGCGCTGGTCATGGCGTCGACGTCCGGCACGATCGACTTCCATCAGCTAGACGACGCCGGCGTGCGCGAATGGGCGGGGCGCGCACCGGCGGCGATCGACGCGATGGCCGCGCGTGGCATTCATCCGGCAATCGGCGAGCGCATGGCACGCGAGCAGCCGGCGCTCGCGCATCTCTATTGGCAGATCCTCGAGCTCGCAGATGCCGCGTTTCGCGAAGAAGTGCGGCAGCGGCTCTTCGAACTCCGCGTGCGCGCGCCGGGATTGCTCGGCGAATTGCCGATGCCCGTGCTTTTCATCAGCGGGGAGGAGGACCGGGTCTTCGCACCGACGGCGAGCGCGCTGCTCGCGCGCCTCGCGCCGAAAGGCGAGGCGCTTTGCCTGCCGGCGGCCGGACACTCGGTATATTTCGAACGCGCCGCGCAATTCAACGAGGCTCTCGGGAGGTTGCTCTGAAAACTATCCTTATTACCGGCGCGGCGGGCGATGTCGGCACCCATCTCAGCCGCGAGCTCGCGGACAAATACCGCATCCGCTTATCGGACCGGCGGCCGCTCAAGCCCGCCAAGGGCCAGACGTTCATGCGCGCCGACATCTCGAAGATCGCCGATGCGCTTCGCATCACCAGAGGCGTGGACGCGCTCGTGCACCTTGGCGGCTACTCGGTCGAAGGCCCGTGGGACGGGATCTTGCAGGCGAATATCGTCGGCTGCTACAACATCTTCGAAGCGGCGCGCCGCAACCGCGTCAAGCGGATTGTCTTTCCCACGAGCAACCACGCCGTCGGCTTCTACCCGCGAAACGAGATCATCGACCATCGCGTCTATCCGAAGCCCGACAGCCGTTACGGCGTCTCGAAGGTGTTCGGCGAAGCGCTTGGCAGTCTGTACGCCGACAAGTACGGCATGCACGTCTTCATGATTCGCATCGGCAACGTCGGTCCGCGGCCGCTCGACAAGCGACGGCTTTCGATCTGGATCAGCCCGCGCGATATCGCGCAGCTGGTGGCCGTCGGTATCGAGAATCCCGACATCAAGTTCGAGATCGTCTACGGCATCTCGAAGAATAAGCGCGCCTGGTACGACAACGCGAACGCTTTCCGGCTTGGCTACAAACCGCAGGACGATAGCGAGGCGTACGCCGACGAGGTGCTCGCGCGCGAGAAGTCGAGCACGGACGCCATCGCGGAGACCTATCAGGGCGGCGTTTTCTGTACCGCTGAAGAGGTGCCCAATCCCGCAGCGCCAAAAAAAGCGAAGGCGAGGAAGCGAAAATGAAGATCCGCGTTCCGAAGGGCGCTTGTGACACGCACATGCATATCTACGACGCGGCCGTACCTGGCGCCCCGGGGACGTTCGTGCCTGGCCACTTTCCCGTCGAGGAGTACGTCGCGATGCAGCGCCGGCTCGGCCTCGAGCGCGTGATCGTGGTTCAGCCGAACGCCTATGCCGACGACAACACCGTGACGCTGAACGCCATGCGAGGCCTCGGCAAAGGCGCGAAAGGCGTCGCCGTAGTGAAGCCGACGGTGAAGGACGCGGAGCTCGAGCGCTTGACGAAGGCCGGGATCTGCGCGGTGCGCATCATGACGCTGCACGGCGGCCTGCTCGGGTTCGATGTGATGGACGCGGTAATGGCGCGTGTGCATCCGTTCGGCTGGCACGCCAACATCCAGCTCGACGGGCGCGAGCTGCCGAGATATGAGGCGCAGATCGAGCGCCTTCCCGGCAAGTGCGTCATCGACCATACCGGGAAATTCCTCGAGCCCGTCGCGCCCGACCACGCGGCATTCAAATCGCTCCTACGCCTGGTGGATACCGGACGCTGCTGGGTAAAGCTGTCCGCGCCTTATGAGACGTCGAAGACGGGTGCGCCGAAGTACGAGGACGTGGGGCGGCTCGCGAAAGCGCTCGTCAAGCACGCGCCTGATCGTATGCTTTGGGCAAGCAACTGGCCGCATCCGTCTGCGCGGCCCAATGTTCCCGACGATGCCGAGCTGCTCGAGTTGCTCGGCGACTGGGCGCCGGAGGAGACGACGCAGCGCAAGATCCTCAGCGACAACCCGACCGAGCTGTACCGTTTCTAGGGCGAAAAGCGCTTCGTCGACGTAGTCCGATCCACCTGATAGGCGAACTGCGCGCCCCGAGCAGCAGATCCGGCGAGCGCATGTGACCGAATCCTTCGCCTAGCCCGCGAGCGTTCGGGATAATCGCGAGCGCGTTGTCATCACAATAAAAACAAAAGGGGGATAAATGAGAACCAGGTTGATGCTTGCGTTGCTCGCCTCGTTCCTTGCGGGCGCGTGTTCGACGACCGGCGGCTCGCGCTCGAACGAAGCCATCGAGATCGCCGAGACCGGCAATGTCTACCGGCTGTCCGTGCCGGTCAGCGAGCTGACCATGACGCTGCCTCGCAGCGGCTGGTTCCGTAAGGACAAATCGGCGCTCGGCGGCGGAACAGCGAACCCGCGCTACTTCTATTTTGTGGACGAGAAAGAGGAGAGCCTCATCCTGTCGGGCTGGTTCGAGCCGGAACGTCTCTTCAGCGGCTCGGCGGCGAAGCAATGGGAAAAGGACGCGGCGGCGCTGAAGAAGACCGCGGTACCCGAGCCCGTGAACGTCAGCTTCGAGAAGATGGGCGCCTGGGATATCGTGATGTACGACCACCTGATCGGCAAAGCGGTCAGCTCCCATATGCGCGCGCATTGGGTGCAGGCGGGAACCTGGATCGAGCTCCATCTCTCCACCACGACGCAACGCCCGAGCGCGGAGAACCGGCGCAAGCTGCGCGCTGTGCTGCGCGGTATCGCGGTGAAGGAAAAGGCGGGATCCGTTCGAACGGCCGCAGCGACGCTATAACGAGACGAGAAAGTCCGCGATCAGCCGGTTAACCGTTTCCGCCGCTTCGAGCTGTGTGAAGTGACCGGTATCCGGCACGATCTCGACGCGCGCGCGGCGAGATTTCAAGTAATCGATCCACGGCGACGTGTCACCCGGAGCGAGCGGCGCGCGCTGCAGTTGCGCATTGCGTGTCGTGCTCTGGATCGCGAGCACCGGTGATCGCAGGCCATCGAAAGCGGCGTCCATCGAGCCCGCATCCCAGCGCGTGATGCGCGGCCAAAGATGCGGTCCGAAGTCGGCGCTCGACTCGACGGCGCGCGCGACGATGGCGTCGGCCTCGGCGGAAGGTTGGAAGAACATCTGCCGGAAGAGCGATTCCGCGAATTTCGCATAGCCCATTTTCTCGATGGTGGCGCGCGCCCCCGCTTGCGCGCCCTCCGGGTCGTTCATCGCATTGCGGCTGCCGTCGACGAGGACGATGCCCGCGACCTTGTCCGGGATCAGGCGAGCGGCTTCCAGCACTACGCGGCAGCCCATGCTGTGACCGATAAGGACGACGCGTGCGAGCTCGAGGTTGTTGATGAGCGCCGCGACATCGCCGCCATAGTGCTCGATCGAGCATTCATGCGGCCGTCCCGGCGTTCGACCGTGGCCGCGCAGGTCGCAGGCGAGTACTTCGTGCGCGCGTTCGAAATGACCGATCTGGTGCCGCCAATCCTCGTGCGTGCACGCAAAGCCGTGCACGAAAACGAGCGCCGGTGAGCCGCTCCCGGAGCGAACGAAATGCATGCGCCGAATCCGTACCGAGTACGTAATAACTTACGTCCTCAGTACGGAATCACTCCACCTCGGCGTGCGGCTTGTGCGCGGCGGCGAGCTTCTGTTGCAGCTGCGGCGGCGCGGGCTCGTAATGGCTGAACTCCAAGCTGTAGGAGCCGTGGCCGGCGGTCAGCGATTTAAGCCGCGCCGGGAAATGCTCGAGCTCGGAGAGCGGTGCCTGCGCCGAGATCTGAACCAGCCCCGGCCGCGGCGTATCCGAGCCCTTGATCTGTCCGCGGTGCCCGGAGAGCTCGCCCGCGATGTCACCCATCTTCTCTTCGGGAACGAGGATGTCGACGTTGACGATCGGCTCGAGGACGATCGGCCGCGCCTTGGCGAGCGCATCGAGGAACGCCTTGCGGCCCGCGGACATGAAAGCGACGTCCTTCGAATCCACCGGATGGCTCTTGCCGTCGTAGACCACGACGCGCACGTCCTGGAGCGGGTAGCCGGCGACGAATCCGCTTTCCAGCACGTTGCGCACGCCCTTCTCGACCGACGGGATGAATTGGTTGGGAATGGCGCCGCCTTTTACCGCGTCGACGAACTCGAATCCCTTGCCGCGCGGCAGCGGTTCGATGCGGAGGTAGACCTCGCCGAATTGTCCCGCGCCGCCGGTCTGTTTCTTGTGTCGGCTGTGGCCTTCGGCCTTCGTCGCGACCGTCTCACGGAACGGAATCGACGGCGGCTTGGTGTCGAGCTCCAGTTTGTATTGCGAGGCCATCTTCGAGAGCACGGTCTTCAGATGGATTTCGCCGAGGCCGCGCATCACCGTCTCGTTCGCCTGCGAATTGTGCTCGATGCGAAAGCAGGGATCCTC
>JBHELS010000390.1:0-3817 GCA_046263015.1 Burkholderiales bacterium
CGCCGCTTCGCGCGGATCGGCGATGTCCTGCAGGAGCACGCAGAACTCGTCGCCGCCGATCCTCGCGACGAAGTCGTCGCCGCGCACCGAGGCGCGCAGGCGAGACGAGATGATCTTCAGAAGCGAGTCGCCGACCTCGTGGCCGAGCGTGTCGTTCACCGTCTTGAAATTGTCGAGGTCGATAAAGAGGAGCGCGGAGGTCTTCTGGTGACGCCGCGCGTGCGCCACCGCCTCGCGCGCGCGCTCGGAGAACATGGCGCGGTTCGGCAGTCCCGTGAGCGTGTCGTGATGCGCGAGGAATTCCAGCCGCCGGGCGTCGTGCTGCAGCTGGATCGCGGCGTAGCGCAGGTCCTCCTGCGCGCGCTTGAGCTGCGTGACGTCGTTCGCGAGCATGTAGAAGCCGAGCACCTCGCCATCGCTCGCGAGATGCGGCACGCAGGCCACCTGCAGCGTGCGCCGGCGCGGGCCTTCGCCCATCGCCAGCTCGAACTCGACGCTCGCGCCGGCGAGCACGCGCTCGATGTCCGGCCGCATGCGGCCGTAGGCCTCGTCGCCCAGCACCTCGGCGACGGTGCGTCCCTGCATGCGCTCGTGCGCGATGCCGAACCAGTCGTTGTAGATACGGTTGGAGAAGCGATAGCGCTGCTCGCGATCCACATAGGAGATCAACGCCGGCACGTTGTTGGCGATGAGCCGCAGCCGCTCTTCGCTTTCGCGCAGCGCCGCTTCGGCCTCCTCGGTGCGCTGCGTCGAGCGACGCGTCATGATGACCGCGGAAGCGAGCAGGAGCGCCGCGCCTGCGATCAGCACGTGCAGCATGAGCTCGCGCGGCCAAGTCGCCGCGCCCGCGAGCCAGGCGCGGATCTCGGTCACGATTTCTGCGCCGGCGGTAAAAATCAGGAGCGCCGCGCCCGCCGCTACGAGAAGCGGCGCGAGCGGCCGCGTGAGGTACTTCATCGTGCGTATGATCGCTCCCGCCGGGGAGCGCGACAATCGTTTTATCCCCCTAGGGTTATGGATGTAGACGAAAGTGGTACAAGGCCGTCGCCGCGGACCTACGTGCGATAATCCGGCCCCCGAAAAACTATCGCTTCTTTACCTTAGAACGCGCCGATGACCTACGTCGTCACCGAAGATTGCATCAAGTGCAAATACATGGACTGCGTGGAGGTCTGCCCCGTCGACTGCTTCTACGAGGGCGAGAACATGCTTGTCATCCATCCGGACGAGTGCATCGACTGCGGCGTCTGCGAGCCCGAGTGCCCGCCCAACGCGATCATTCCCGACTCGGACGGCAAGGCGGAGAAGTGGCTCAAAATGAACGCCGAGTTCGCGGTGAAGTGGCCGAACATCACCCGCAAGGGCACGCCGCCGCCCGACGCGGAGGCGCACAAAGGTGAAACCGAGAAATTCCAGAAGTACTTCACTCCGGCGCCTGGCAAAGGTGAATAAGCGATTCGCCCCCCTGATAAGGGGGGTGGCGCGCAGCGCCGGGGGGTTTTTGTTTTTCGCTTTCACCGCCTGCGCCAACTTCGACGGCCGCGGTCTAGTGCCCGGCGAGTCCACCGAGCGCGACGTCTTCGCGGCGATGGGGCAGCCGGCCGACAAGCGGCCCGGCCCGCAGGGCGAGACGGTCTACTGGTACCCACAGCTTCCGTACGGGCATGCGAGCTATGCCGCTCGCATCGCCCCCGACGGCCATCTCATCGCCGTGGAGCAGCGCCTGACCGAAGCGAACGTCGCCAAGGTGGTGAAAGGCGTCTCCGCCGAGGAAGTGCGCGATCTCCTCGGGCCGCCCTATCAGCCGACCCTCTTTGCTCGCCTCGAGCGCGAGATCTGGACTTACCCGATGCGCCAGGCGGGCTACATCTACCCGCGCTGGTTCGTCGTGCAGCTATCGCTCGACGACCATACGGTGCGCGAAGCCTTCCTCATGGACGACCCGCAGTACGTGCCGAAGGACGGCTTCCGGCGCCGCTAGACGCTTGTCGCCCCCGCGCAGGCGGCGGGAACGACGGTTCGTTTCCAAATTTGTCTAGTTCGGCGCGGCGTGCGTCTCGAGCAGCACCCACTTGCCGTCGCGCACTTCCTGCACGTACACGGGCTTGAGCGCGTCGTTATCCTCGCCGAAAGAAATCGCGCCCTCGAGCGCCGGGAAGTTGCGCATGCGCTTCAGTGCATCGCGGATCGCGGTGCGTTCATCGGCGAGGCGCTTCGCATCGCCCGTGACCTTGCCTTCCTTCATCGCCCAAGCGTAATACTGCACGATGTCGTAGGTGGCGGCGTCGAACTGGCCGGCGACGGTGCGGTCCATGTTGGCGGATTTGGCGCGCTTGGTGAACTCGGCGGCGAACTTGCGTGTGCGCTCATTCAGATCGGCGAAGAAAGCCGAAGGGATCACGGTGCCATTGCCGGCCGCGCCCATGCGCTCGGGCAGGTCCGGATCGTTGATCGTCGAGCCGGCGACGAGCCGCCCCTGATGACCTTGGCGTCGCATCTCCTGCACGAGCTTGATCGCCGCCTCGGGCGGCGCGCCGACGCCCACGAGATCGGTGCCATTGCCCTTCAGTTGCGCGACCTGCGGCGAGAGGTCGAAGGCGCCGAGCTTGAAGTCGACCGAGCCTCTGATCTGCACGCCGTTCTTCTGCATGAGCGCGGGCAGCACTTTCTCGCCCATGACGCGAGAGATGGTGTCGTCGTTTGCATAGGCGACGGCGCCGCTCGCCATCGGGTAACCCTTGTTCTTGAGCGTGCGCATCACCCGGTCGAACATGTAGCCCTCGTCCGACGTATTGCGAAAGGCGTACTTGAAGTTCGCGACCAGCTTCGGAGCGGAAGAAGCCATCGCCATGACCACCACGCCGGCGCGATCGGCGGCGGGCGCCGCCACCTGCACCTGTCCCGAGCTGAACGGGCCGACGATGGCGAGCACCTTGTCATCCTCGGCGAGCTTGCGCAGCCCGACCACCGTCTGGCCGGGGTTGCCCGCGGTATCGAAGGCAATGTAGCGGAGCTTCTTGCCGTTCACGCCGCCCGCGGCGTTCAGCTCGTCGACGGCGATGCGCGCCGCGAGCTCGTTAGTGCGCGAGAGACTCACGAACGGACCGGTTTCCGCGGTCAGGAACCCCAGCACGAGCTCGTTCTGCGCCCAGGCCGGCGCCGCGGCAAGACTGACGGCTGCGATCAGCACTGCTTTCTTCATCGATTTCCTCCTAGGTATGCCGCGACGAGCCGCTCGTCGTCGAGTAGCGCCTGCGGCCGGTCTGTCATCACGATAGCACCAAGTTCCATTACATAGGCGCGGCTCGAGAGGCGCAGCGCCTGGCGCGTGTTCTGCTCGACGAGGAGCAGCGCGAGCCCCTCGGCATTTAGCTCGCCGAGCAGCGCGAAGAGCCGCTGCACGAGGAGCGGGCTCAGGCCGAGCGACGGCTCATCGAGCAGCATGAGCTTCGGCCGCGCGAGAATGCCGCGCGCAATCGCAAGCATCTGCTGCTCGCCGCCCGAGAGCACCGAAGCGGGCATCGCGCGTCGTGCGGCGAGATTCGGAAAACGCTCGTAGAGCGCGTCGGTCTCGCGCCGCAGGGCCGCCCGATCGCGGCGCAGGTACCCGCCCATCAGCAGGTTTTCCTCGACCGTAAGGCTCATGACAATGCGCCGGCCCTCGGGGACGAGCACTATGCCGGCCGCGATGCGCTCGGCGGGCGCGGCGCTCGTGATGTCGCGCCCGCCAAGGCGCACACGGCCACTAGCGACGGTAACGAGGCCGATGAGCGCCTTGAGGAGCGAAGATTTGCCGGCGCCGTTGGCGCCGACGACC
>JBHELS010000391.1:0-5873 GCA_046263015.1 Burkholderiales bacterium
GGCGGCGAGCGCCTTCAGCCCGATGCGCGGCGACCGCGTCGCACGCTGAAAAATCTTTTTCAGGAAGCGGGCGTGCCGCCCTGGCAGCGCGAGCGGCTGCCGCTTCTTTATCGCGGCGACGAGCTCGTGTGGGCGCCGGGACTCGGCATCGATGCGCGTTTCCAGAGCGCCGAAAAACGCGCCGGCTTCGTTCCGGAATGGCGGCTAACCTGCTAAAATTGCACAAATTTTTTGCATCTCGGAGTGAGCCGGATGGCGCTCGAGCGCACCCTTTCGATCATCAAGCCCGATGCCGTCAAGAAAAACGCCATCGGCCAGATCCTTGCTCGCTTCGAGGCGGCGGGACTTCGTATCGTCGCCGCGCGCATGGCGCATCTCTCCCGCGAGCAAGCCGAGGGGTTCTACGCAGTGCATCGCGAACGGCCGTTTTTCCGCGATCTGGTCGAATTCATGACCTCGGGACCGGTGCTCGTCCAAGTGCTCGAAGGAGAAAATGCCATCGCCAAGAATCGCGAGCTGATGGGCGCCACCGACCCGAAAAAGGCCGGCAAAGGCACGATCCGCGCCGACTTCGCCGACTCGATCGACGCGAACGCCGTGCATGGCTCGGACAGCGCCGACACCGCGCGCGTCGAAGTCGCCTACTTTTTCCCCGCCTGCGAGCTCTATCCCCGGTGAACCTGATCGGACTTGACGCTGCGGCGCTCGAACGCTTCTTCGCCGAGCAGGGCGAGAAGCCTTTCCGCGCTCGGCAAGTCCTGCATTGGATCCATCAGCGCGGCGAGACCGAGTTCGCGCATATGAGCGATCTCGCCAAAGGGTTGCGCGAGAAGCTCGCGGCGAGCGCGCGCGTCGATGCGCCGCTGATCGTCGGCGATACGACGGCGGAGGACGGCACGCGCAAATGGCTCCTAAAGGTCGACGCTGCCAATGCGGTCGAGGCGGTGTTCATTCCCGAAACGAACCGCGGCACGCTTTGCGTCTCGAGCCAGGCGGGCTGCGTGCTCGACTGCGCCTTTTGCTCGACCGGCAAGCAGGGCTTCAACCGCAACCTGAGCACGGCCGAAATCATCGGTCAGCTTTGGCTCGCCAATCGTCTCCTGCAAGGCGAGCGGCCCGTGTCGAACGTGGTGATGATGGGCATGGGCGAGCCGCTCCTCAACCTCGAGAACGTCATCCCGGCGCTGCGCCTGATGCTCGACGACAACGCCTACGGACTTTCTCGCCGCCGCGTGACCGTCTCGACCTCGGGCGTGATTCCCGGCATGGACGAGCTGCGCGAGGAGTGTCCGGTGGCGCTCGCCGTATCGCTGCACGCGCCCAACGACGATTTGCGCGACCGCCTGGTGCCGGTGAATCGCAAGTACCCGTTGCGCGAGCTGATCGCGGCGTGCAACCGCTACCTCGAGCGCGCGCCGCGCGACTTCATCACCTTCGAATACGTCATGCTCGAGGACGTGAACGACAGCGATCGGCATGCGCGCGAGCTTCTCGGCATCGCGGCGCGCGTGCGCTGCAAGTTCAACCTGATCCCGTTCAACCCGTTCCCTGCCTCGGAATTTCGCCGCTCGAGCCAAGAGCGCATCCGCCGCTTCGCCGAGATCCTGCAGCGAGGCGGTCTCACGGTGACCACGCGCAAGACGCGCGGCGACGACATCGCCGCGGCGTGCGGCCAGCTCGCCGGCGATGTCGCCGACCGCACGCGAAGGAGCGCTGTCTACCGCCTGAAGGAATTGCGCGCATGAGCCCTTGGCGCGCGGCCGCGATTGCCTTGCTCCTCGCCAGCTGCGCCGGGCGGGAAGGGCCCGGAAGCGATGCCGATACCATCGCGGGCGATCCCGGTGAGCCGAGAAATCGCGCCCGCGTGCACACCGAGCTCGCTTCGGTTTACTACCAGCGCGGCAGCATGGGCATCGCGCTCGACGAGCTGCGCCAGGCAACGGCAGCCGATTCGTCCTATGCCCCCGCGTATGGGCTCTACGGGCTCGTCTACATGGGCCTCAAGGAGAACGCGAACGCCGAGGAGAGCTTCGAGCGGGCGTTGCGGCTCTCGCCCAATGATCCGGATATCAACCACAACTATGGCTGGTTCCTGTGCCAGAACGGACGCGAGAAGGAGGCGGTGCGCCACTTCGTCCAGGCGGTGAAAAACCCGCTTTACGCCGCGCCTTCGCGCTCGTATTCGGCGGCCGGGCTCTGCAGCCTGCGCGCCAATAACACGAAGGACGCGGAAGAGTTCTTTCAGCGCGCGCTCAAGGTCGATCCGGACGAGCCCGCTTCGCTCCTCAAGCTCGCCGAGATCCGCTATCGCCAGGGCAACGTCGAGGAGGCGCGAAAGCTCATCGTTCGCTACAACAAGCTCGTCGTGCCGACGGCGGAGTCGCTCTGGCTCGGGTTGCGCGTCGAGCGGCGCCTCGGCCAGCGCGTTGCGGAGCAGAGCTACGCGAACCAGCTGCGACGGCGCTTTCCCGGCTCGCCCGAATACCAGTCGCTGCAGCGGGGCCAGTATGACTGACCCGGTCGGCGCGGAGCTGAAACGCGTCCGCGAGGAGCTTGGCCTCAGCATCTTGGAGGTGGCGCACCGCTTGAAGCTCGCGCCGCGGCAAGTCGAGGCGATCGAGGACGAGCGCTTCGATGTGCTTCCCGGCGTGGCGTTCGTGCGCGGCATTCTGAAAAACTACGCGCGGCTGCTCGGGCTTGCGCCGGAGCCGCTGATTGAGCGCATCGCCGGACGCTTCGAGGTACCGGACGCGAGCCGGCTCGCCGAACGCTACAGTCAGCCGGTGCCGTTCTCCGACGGCGCGCGGCGCTCGACCTTCGTCTATCTCGGACTTTCAATCGTGGTCCTCGCGCTCGGCAGCGGCGTCGCCTATCAGTGGTATGAGGAGCACGCGGCACCCGCAGAGCTCGCGCAAGCGCCCGCAAACCGAGCGCCAGTTGAGACGAGCGCGCCGGTCTCCTCCGCGCCCGCCGCGCCGCGGCCCGAGCCGAAGGTGGTCGAGCCGATCGTGCAAACCGAGCTTACGGTTCCCGTCGCGGTGCTGAAGGAGCCGGAAAAGGCGATGCCCGCCGAGAAGCCGGCAGTCGAGAAATTGTCGGTCGCCAAGGTGCCGGCAGGCCGCGGCGGCGTCAATCGTCTCGTGATCCGCTGCGACGAGGATGCGTGGATCGAGGTGCGGGACGCGAACGATCGCATGCTGGTTTCCTCGCTCAATCCGAAAGGCAGCGAGCGCATCGTGCGCGCACGCGGTCCGCTCAGCCTCGTGATCGGCAACGCCGCGCACGTGCGCCTCACCCACAACGACCGCCCGGTCGACCTCACCCCGCACACCAAGCTCGACACCGCCCGCTTCACGCTGCCATGAAAAGACGCTTGTCGCGCGAAGTGCGCGTCGGCGGCGTCGTCATTGGCGGCGGCGCGCCGATCGTGGTGCAGTCGATGACCAACACCGACACGGCCGACGTGCGCGCCACCGCGGAGCAGGTGGCGGAACTCGCGCGCGCCGGCTCGGAGCTCGTACGCATCACGGTGAATACACCCGAGGCCGCCGCCGCCGTGCCGCGCATCCGCGAGCGCCTGGAGCTCACGGGCTGCCGCGTGCCGCTCGTCGGCGACTTCCACTTCAACGGCCACAAGCTTCTCACGCAATATCCGGACTGCGCGCGAGCCCTCGCCAAGTACCGCATCAATCCGGGCAATGTCGGCCGCGGCGCGAAGCGCGACGAGCAGTTCGCGGCGATGATCGACTGCGCTTTGAAGTACCAGAAGCCGGTGCGCATCGGCGTGAATTGGGGAAGCCTCGATGCCGAGCTCCTCGCGCGCATGATGGACGAGAATGCGCGGCGTCCCGAGCCGCTCGAAGCCGACGCGGTGATGCGCGAGGCGGTGATTCGCTCCGCGCTCGAGTCGGCGCGCCAGGCCGAGGCCTGGGGCCTGGGCGCCGATCGCATCGTCATCTCGTGCAAGATGAGCCAGGTCCAGGATCTCGTCGCTGTCTACCGCGCGCTTGCTGAGCGCTGCGACTACGCGCTGCATCTCGGCCTCACGGAGGCGGGGATGGGCACGAAGGGCATCGTCGCCTCGACGGCAGCGATGGCGGTGCTCCTGCAGGAGGGGATCGGCGACACGATTCGCGTCTCGCTTACGCCGGAGCCGGGCGGCAGCCGGACGCGCGAAGTGCAGGTGGCGCAGGAAATCCTGCAGACGATGGGGCTGCGCGCTTTCACGCCGATGGTGAGCGCCTGCCCGGGCTGCGGGCGCACGACGAGCAGCACCTTCCAGGAGCTCGCGCAGAAGATCGAAGGCTATCTGCGCGCGCAGATGCCGCTCTGGCGCGAGACCCATCCCGGCGTCGAATCGATGCGCGTCGCGGTGATGGGTTGCGTGGTCAACGGACCGGGCGAATCGAAGCACGCCAACATCGGCATTAGTCTGCCGGGCACCAATGAAGTCCCGGTGGCGCCGGTGTACGTCGATGGCAGGAAGACGGTGACGCTCAAAGGCGATCGCATCGCCGAGGAATTCCAGGCGATCGTCGAGCGCTACGTGCGCGAGAATTACGGCGCGGCCGCGCTCAACGCCGGCGCGAAATAGAATCTCGCGTGCGCAAGGTCCGGCCCGCCCTGCTGAAGGGCTTCGATCAGGAGTTTTTGCCCGAGGAGCAGCTGCAGTTCGATGCGCTCGTACAGCTCATTCGGCGGAACTTCGAGCGCTTCGGCTTCCTGCCGATCGAGACGCCCTCCGCCGAGAGGATCGAGGTCCTCACCTCCAAGGGCGGCGCCGAGAAGGAGATTTATGCGCTTTCGCGCCTCGCGGCGGCCGAGGACGACGAGGCGGCCGCCAAAGGCGCGCTGCGTTTCGATCTCACGGTGCCGCTCGCGCGCTACGTGGCGATGCGCGAGCGCGAGCTCGCGTTTCCGTTCCGCCGCTACCAGATCCAGCGCGTCTGGCGCGGCGAGAACCCGCAGGTGAAGCGCGGGCGCTTCCGCGAGTTCTACCAGTGCGATATCGACATCATCAACCGCGAGACGCTGTCCTATCTCGCCGAGGCCGAGATCCCGAGCATCATCCACAGCGTGTTTCGCGAGATGGCGATCGGCGAGTTCGTTATCCGCATCAATAACCGCAAAGTGCTGAAAGGGATACTGCGGCACTTCGACATCGCCGATGATGCCCAGACGCCGGTGCTGCGCACGCTCGACAAGATCGAGAAGGAGGACGAGGCCGCCATCCTCATGGAGCTCGAGCGCAGCGGCCTCGGCGCCGGGCCGGCGCGCGAGCTCTATCGCGTCATCGCCAGCCGGCGAAGCACCAACGAGACGCTCGCGCTCCTTGCCGATCTCGGCTACGCGAACGAGATGTACGCGAGCGGCCTCGCCGAGCTTGGCAAGATGGTCGAGGCGATCCGCGAGTTCGGCGTGCCCGATACGGCGTTCGCGATCGATCTTGGCGTGGTGCGGGGACTCGACTACTACACCGGCACCATCTACGAGACGACGCTCGTCGCGCATCCCGACATCGGCAGCATCTGCTCGGGCGGCCGCTACGACGATCTTGCGAGCTACTTCACCAATACCCGCTTGCCCGGGGTCGGCATCTCCATCGGCCTCAGCCGCCTGTTCGCGCGTCTGAAGGAAGCGAATCTCCTCAGGCCGCTCGCGCGCACGCCGGCCGAAGTGCTGGTCACGACGCTCACGCCCGAGGCTTTGGCGCAATACCTGCGGATCGCGGCACGGCTGCGCGCCGAGGACATCAATACCGAGGTCTATCTCGAGCGGGCGAAAATCGGCAAGCAGTTCGAGTACGCCAACCGCAAAGGCTTTCGCGTCGCCATTACCGCCGGGCCGGACGAGCTCGCGCGCGGCGCCGTGAA
>JBHELS010000392.1:0-2637 GCA_046263015.1 Burkholderiales bacterium
ATGGATGGCAGCGCGTCGCCCTTCGTGCTCCTCATCCAGCAGGCGGGAATCGTCGAGCAGCCGGCGGCGAAGAAGTTTTTGCGCGTCGTGCGGCCCGTCGAAGTGACCGACGGTGACAAATGGGCGCGCCTCGAGCCCTACGAGGGCTACAAGCTCTCGTTCTCGATCGAGTTCCGCCATCCGGTGATCGAGCGCTCGACGCAATCGGTGGAGATCAACTTTGCCGAGACGTCGTACCTGAAGGAGATCGCGCGCGCACGCACTTTCGGCTTCATGCACGAGGTGGAGGAGCTGCGCGATAGCGGCCTTGCGCTTGGCGGCGGGCTCGACAACGCCGTGGTGCTTGACGAATACCGCGTGCTGAACGCCGAGGGTCTTCGCTTCGCCGACGAATTCATCCGCCACAAGCTGCTGGACGCGATTGGCGATCTCTATCTGCTCGGCAGACCGCTGCTCGGCGCCTTTGCCGCCCACAAATCGGGCCACGCGCTGAACAACCGGCTGCTGCGCGCGGTGCTTGCGCAGCCGGACGCTTTGCAGACCGTGAGCTTCGAGCGCGCCGAGGAAACGCCTGCCGGTGTCGCCCGCCTCGTCACTCAGTACGGCTAACCGAGGCTAACTAAGGGCGCGCAAGCGCGCCGTGGCGGCGCAGCATTTTCGCGAGCGCCTCACGCGCCGGCGATGGCGCGAGCCGCTCATGCAGTGCCCGCAGCCGCTCGAGCGCATGTGTGGAAAAACGCACATTCTTTTGCCCTTGCGGCGTCGTCTGCGGTGCGGCCCTCGGTTGCACCCTCACCGAAACTAAATTAACCTGCCAGCGCCGTTCCAAGAGAAAGCGCGTAAGTGCCGGGGCGAGCAAGCGAAGTTTCGATGCCGCGGCGGAATTGGAAGCGAGGAGCGCGAGCTTGCCTTCCTTGAAATTGGCGACGCGGGTCTCGGCGCCGAGCTCGGCGGACAAGAAGCCCTGAACGAGACCAGCAAGACGGGAGAGCTCCCGCGTCTTGGCTAAGAGGGGTTGCAGCTCGCCTTCGGCGGCAAGCACCCGGTCAAGCTTAGTCGGCAGCACAGGCTTCAGGCTCGGGAGGGAGACGTGCAGATTATCTTGGTCTCGGACCGCCTCACCAAGGCGAGGTCGGTCACCCTGTCCGTCACGCATCTCGTGGTGACTGCCACGGTATTGCTCCTCATCGTCCTCGCGGCCACGGCGGGCGTCTATTGGATGACGTTACGTTATGCGTCCGAGGTGCCCATCCCGGCGCTGCAGCGGCTCATTCTACTGGCCCAGGAAAGCGAAGCGGAGAAGAGCCGCGCCTTCGTGCAGCAGAACCTGGATGCGATGGCGGTGAAGCTCGGCGAAATGCAGGCGCAGCTCGCGCGCCTCGACTCGCTCGGCGAGCGTCTCGCATCGATGGCGGGCGTGCGCGAGATCAAAGTGAACGAAGCGCCGGGGCTCGGCGGCACCGCGCCGGCGCAGCTGCCGCCGCAGAATCTTTCGCTCGGCGACTTCAGCGCGCGCTTGCTCGACCTCTCTCGCCAGCTCGAAAACAAAAATGACATGCTGGGCGTGCTCGAATCGCAGCTCTTCGAGCAAGCCGTGAAGAAGAAGCTGCTCCCGACCATGCTGCCGACCCGCGCGCCTTACAACGCCTCGGGCTTTGGCAGGCGCGTCGATCCTTTCAACGGACAGCTCGCGATGCACGAAGGCATCGACTTCCTCGCCGAAGCCGGCGCACCGATCGTCGCGGCCGCGGGCGGCGTCGTCGTATTCGCGGGCTTTCACCCGCAGTACGGCTACGTGATCGATATCGATCACGGCAGCGACCTCGTCACGCGTTACGCGCACTGCTCCAAGCTCCTCGTGAAAGAGGGCGACGTCGTCTCCCGCGGTCGCAAGATCGGCGAAGTCGGCTCCACGGGCCGCTCGACCGGGCCGCATCTGCACTTCGAAGTGCGCTTCCGCGGCACGGCGCAAAACCCGACCAAGTTTCTGCTCGCTTCCGTGCCGCCGCCGCGCGGCGCCGCGAAAGTCGCCGCCAAGGTGGTGAGCGCGAAAGTTCCCGTCGAGACCGCGAAAGTTCCCCTCGACGACGCGAAAGTTGCCGCCGAGCGCACGACGCTTCCGAGCGAGACGGTTCAGCTTCCCACGCAAGCCGAAAAGCCGGCGCAAGCCGAGTAGCCGCGCGTCGGGCCCGCGGGGCCCGCGTGATAACATTCGCGGCTTTCCCGGAGTTCGCTCTCCGCCGGCCCGCACGGGTCCGCGTCCAGCATGGTGAGATTTCTTCAGTCCTCGCGACGCATCGCAGAAGCGCTCTGGCGCGTCCCCACGCGCATCTTCGGCAGCCGCAACCAGCGCCTGCTCAAGCAGTATTCGCATAACGTCGCGGCGATCAACGCCCTCGAGGCGGAAATCGCGGCCCTCTCCGATGCCGCGGTCGCCGGCAAGACCGTGGAGCTGCGCAAGCGCCACGCCGACGGCGCTACCTTAGAGGAGCTGCTGCCCGAAGCCTTCGCCGTCGTGCGCGAAGCGTCCAAGCGCACGTTGCACATGCGGCACTTCGACGTGCAGCTCGTCGGCGGCATGGTGCTTCACAACGGCAAGATCGCCGAGATGAAGACGGGCGAGGGCAAGACGCTCGT
>JBHELS010000393.1:0-2971 GCA_046263015.1 Burkholderiales bacterium
CTTCCCGCCGAAACCGAGAAGCTCGCGCGCAGCATCGCCGAGAAGCCGCCGGTGCAGACGGCGGCAGGCAAGCGCGCTTTCTACCAGCAGATGGATCTCGGCGTGGCGAAAGCGTACGAGCTCGCTTCGGGCGTCATCTCGGCGAGCTTCGCGCACGACGAAGGCCGGGCCGGCATGGACGCTTTCCTCGAGAAGCGAAAGCCGCCTAAGCACTAATCGCGGCAATAGCGGTAGCTTTGAACGATGAGATCAACTCGACGCCGCGGGCCGCATCGTGGTACCGAAAGCGTTGCGCAAAGACTCGGCTTGTCCGGCGGCCGCTCAATCAACATACATGAGCGCGACGGGCGGCTTGAAATCGAGTTGGCTCCCGTAGCAATGAAGCTGGTCATACGACGCAAGGGACTCGTCGCGGTGCCGTCCAGCAAGCTCCCGCAGCTCACTGACGAGATGGTCCGGGGAACTATCGAACGGACGCGGCGCTGATCGGTTTGACGCGAGGTAGTCGTGCCGGTCGGCCATCGCACTTGATCGGTGCGCCATTGGCACATACGAGAGAATCGGTGCGCTTCGAATTGATTGCCTAGCTCGAGCGTGCGGTATAGTGCGCAGCCCAGCGGAGGAGGCTGCCTGGCCGACCACATCATTCTCGAGACGCGCGGGCTCACGAAGGAGTTCAAGGGCTTCGTCGCCGTCAATAACGTCTCGCTGAAGGTGCGGCGCGGCAGCATTCATGCGCTGATCGGTCCGAATGGAGCGGGCAAAACCACCTGCTTCAATTTGCTCACGCATTTTCTGCCGCCGACGCGCGGCCAGATTTTCTACAAAGGCCGCGACATCACCGGCGCGAGCGCCTCGGCCATCGGGCGCATGGGGCTCGCGCGCTCATTCCAGATCTCGGCGGTCTTTCCGCATCTCACGGTGCTCGAGAACGTGCGCATCGCGCTGCAGAGAAAGCGCGGACATTCCTTCGATTTCTGGCGCTCCACGCACGCGCTTGACGAGCTCAATGATGCCGCGCGGCAACTGATCGACGCCGTGGGGCTCGCCGAGTTCGAAAATACTGTCGCGGTCGAGCTTGCCTATGGCAGGAAGCGTGCGCTGGAAATCGCCACGACGCTCGCGCTCGATCCGGAGATGCTGCTGCTCGATGAGCCGACCGCCGGCATGGCCCACAGCGACGTCGAGCGCATCACTGCGCTCGTGAAGCGCGTTTCGGCGAACCGCACCGTGCTGATGGTCGAGCACAATCTCTCCGTAGTGTCGACGCTCTCGGACCGCATCACCGTGCTTCAGCGCGGCGAAATCCTCGCCGAAGGCGATTACCCGACCGTGTCGAAAGATCCGCGGGTTGTCGAAGCGTATCTCGGAGCGGGGCATGCCTAGTCTCCTCGAAGTGCGCGGCTTAAACGCCTGGTACGGCGAGTCGCACATCCTGCACGGCATGGATTTGGAGGTCCGCGAAGGCGAGGTGGTGACGCTCCTAGGCCGTAACGGTGCCGGCAAGACGACCACCCTCAAGTCGATCATCGGCATGGTCGCGCGCCGCGAAGGTTCGGTTCGTTTCGACGGCCGCGAGACGATCCGCATGAGCGCCGACCAGATCGCGCGGCTCGGCCTCGCGTTCTGCCCGGAAGAGCGCGGCATCTTCGCCAGCCTGAACGTCAAGGAGAACCTGCTCCTGCCGCCAAAGGTGCGCGAGGGCGGCCTCCCGCTCGAGCAGATCTACGAGCTATTCCCGAATTTGCGCGAACGCCTCGCGAGCCAGGGGACCAAGCTCTCGGGGGGCGAGCAGCAGATGCTCGCCATCGGCCGCATTCTGCGCACCGGCGCGAGATTGCTCATGCTCGATGAGCCGACCGAGGGGCTCGCCCCGGTAATCGTGCAGCAGATCGGCGGCACCATCGCGCGCCTGAAGCGCGAAGGCTTTACCATCCTGCTCGTCGAGCAGAACTTCCGCTTCGCGCAGACGGTCGCCGACCGTTATTACGTTGTCGAGCATGGGCGCGTCGTGGACATGATTGCCAACACGGCCTTGGAGGCGAGCATGGGCAAAGTCCATGCTTACCTCGGAGTCTGATTTCAACCTAGGAGGAAGTCGCATGCTTCGTAAGCTTGGAATTTCCGCTGCCGTCGCGCTGGCGACGGGGTCGGCGCAGGCGCAGATCTCGGATGGCGTCATCAAGATCGGCGTTATGAACGATCAGTCGAGCCTGTACGCCGATCTCGCAGGACAGGGCTCGGTGGTCGCCGCGCGCATGGCGGTCGAGGATTTCGGTGCGGCGAAGAAGGGCATGAAGGTCGAGATCATCTCCGCCGACCATCAGAACAAGCCCGAGGTCGGTTCGAGCATCGCGCGCCAGTGGTTCGACCGCGAGGGGGTCGACGTGATCGTCGACGTGCCGACCTCGTCGGTGGCGCTGGCGGTGAACCAAGTGACGCGCGAGAAGAACAAAGCCTTCCTCGTCTCGGGCGCCGCGACCTCGGATCTGACCGGCAAGGCGTGCTCGCCGAACACCATCCATTGGACCTACGACACGTGGATGCTCGCGCACGGCACAGGCAGCGCGATCGTCAAGACGGGCGGCAAGAGCTGGTTCTTCCTAACGGCCGACTACGCCTTTGGCCACGCGCTCGAGCGCGATACCGAGGAAGTGGTCACCAAGGCGGGCGGCAAGGTGGTCGGCAAGGTGCGCCACCCGCTGAACGCGCAGGACTTCTCCTCGTTCCTGCTGCAGGCGCAAAGTTCGAAGGCACAGATCATCGGCCTCGCCAACGCCGGCGGCGACACCATCAATTCGATCAAGCAGGCCGCCGAGTTCGGCATCGTCAAAGGCGGGCAGAACCTCGCCGGGCTCTTGGTCTTCATCAGCGATGTGCACGCGCTCGGACTGCCCACCGCGCAGGGTCTTATCCTCACGGAAACCTTCTACTGGGATCGCAACGACCAGACGCGCGCCTTCGCCAAGCG
>JBHELS010000394.1:0-2936 GCA_046263015.1 Burkholderiales bacterium
AGCTCGGCTTTGTTGAAGCCGAAGAGCACATCGGTCGAGAGCGTGATCTTCTCGATCACCACCGGTTGCGGCGCGGGCGTTGGCGCCACCGCGATCGGCGCCGGCGCGGGCGCCGGCTCGGCTTTTACGACCGGTACCGGCGCAACGGCTGCGCGCGGCACTGCGTCGCACGGTGCGGCCGCCTTGTCGGGTGTCCAGTCCGAACCTGCGCGCCAACATAGACCGAACGGGTTGGTCGCCACGACGCCCGCTCCGGAGCCGACATAACCCGGCGCCGGCGGCGGATTGGCCGCGCTCCTCGTTGCGCCGGCCGCTTGTGGCGCGGTGCTCTTGTCGCCTGCGCGCGAGGGCCCTTCAGTCGTTCTCGCGTTGCGATCGCTTTGCGCGACCTGCGTGCGGGCGCCGCTTGCGGCAGCGCTTTGTCCCGCCGCGGTCGGCGGACACGCCACCGACGAGGCAGGGCCGCCGGCCGTGCCGGCTTGCCAGCACTGGCCAAAGCCGTTGGTCACGACGCTGCCGCTCGCGCCGCTCGTTACGTAGGTCGATTGTGCGTACGCACCGCCCGCCAGCGTGGCGATGAGCACTGCCAAGATGCGCTTCTCCATCCTCGTCTCCTTGTGGAAAACGTTGAAAAAACCGCCGCGCCGACCGGATCAGGTCGGCATGGTCCACCCGGAGCAGCAAACGACGTGCCGTAAAACAGAAACCCCGCCGAAGCGGGGTCGTGATGGTGCGGCTGGCCTATTGCGAGCTACTGACGACGCGTGCCGATGACCTCGATCTCGACGCGCCGGTTCTTCGCTCGTCCTTCGCGCGTGCGATTGTCGGCGACCGGTTGCTTCTCGCCTTTTCCTTCGCTGTAGATGCGGTTTGCCTCGATGCCTTTCGAGACGAGGTAGGCCTTCACCGATTCGGCGCGGCGCACCGAGAGCCGCTGGTTGTAGGCATCGCTGCCGATCGAATCGGCGTGGCCGATGGCGATGACCACTTCGAGATTGACGCCGCGCACCTTGCTCGCAAGATCGTCGAGCTTTGCCTTGCCATCGGGCTTCACCGCCGACTTGTCGAAGTCGAAAAGCACATCTGCGGCGAACGTCACCTTCTCGGCGACGGGCTTCGGCTTGGGCTGGGGCGCGGGTGCGGGCTTCGGCGCCGGTGCCGGCTCGGGTGCAGGCGCAGGCGCCGGCGGCGGCGCGGGCGGTGCGGGTTTCGGCGCTTCTTGTGTCGCGCATGCGGCGACGAACGCAACAACGATGAGCAGGCTCCAGCCGTTCTTTTTCATTGCTACTCCCCAAAAACTTTTTGGTATCAATGGCCTGCGAGAGCGCCGAGCGAATTCTGCCACAACGTCCAGCGACTGTCCAAACGTGCGAAGGCAGGGTTCTCGAGCTCTCGCTCGCGAACACGCAGCTCGCCCGCCACCCATACGTGGGTGACGTGTTCGCGTCCGGCCGCATATACCAGGTGCGAAAGCACGTCGTAGCAAGGCGCGAGCTCCGGGCCGCGCATCGCGACCGCGGTGAGATCGGCCGACTTGCCGGGCACGATTGAACCGATGCGATCGTCCAGTCCAAGCGCGCGCGCGCCGCCGAGCGTCGCTGCATGCAACGACGCCTGAGCCGGCAGTGCTTGCGCATCGCCGCTGACCGCTTTGGCGAGGAGCGCCGCCGTGCGCATTTCCTGAAACATGTCGAGGCGGTTGTTGCTTGCGGCGCCGTCGGTGCCGAGCGCGATATTGACTCCGGCACGGGCGAGCTTTGCGATCGGCGCAAAGCCGCTTGCGAGCTTGAGGTTGGACGACGGGCAATGGACCACCGAGCAGCCGTGAAGAGCGAGGAGCTCGATATCGCTGTCATTAAGATGAACTGCGTGCACGGCGATGAGATTCGGCGAGAGCAGCTTCATGGCCCGTAGCCGCTCGAGCGGTCGCACGCCGAACTCCTCGCGCGAGCGTTCCACTTCATGCGCGGTTTCGTGCACGTGCACATGCACGGGGAGATCGAGCTCCGCAGCGAGCACCGCGACTTGCTTGAAGCTTGCGTCCGAGACGGTATAGGGCGCGTGCGGCGCAAGACAGAAGCTCGCCAAACTTTCCTCGCCGTAGCGGTCGCGCACTTCTAAGCCTTTGCGGATGTAATCCGCGGCGTCGGCGGCGTATGCCGAGGGAAATTCGAACACGATGATGCCGTGCGCCGAGCGCATGCCGGCGGCGAGCGCCGCGCGCAACGCGGCATCGGGAAAGAAGTACATGTCGTTAAAGCAAGTGATGCCGCCGCGCAACATCTCGGCGCACGCGAGCAGTGTCCCGTCGTACACGAACTGCGGCGAAACGTGGCGCTTTTCCGCCGGCCAGACGTGCTCTTCGAGCCAGCGCATGAGCGGCAGGTCGTCGGCCAGCCCGCGCATCAGCGTCATCGCGGCATGGGTATGCGCGTTCACGAGCCCCGGGACGAGGACGTGCTCGCCAAGTACCACGCGCTCGTAGTCCGCAAAACGCGCTTCGGCGGCCGCCGCCGGCAGCACTGCTTCGATCTTGCCGTCGCGCAGGGCGACGGCGTGGTCACTGAGCACCGCGCCGGCCGGCTCGACCGGCACGAGCCAGCGCGGCTCGATGAGGATCTTCGCTATCTCGGCGCGCCTTGGATTTCCACCTCGACGCGCCGGTTGGGCGCGAGGCATTCGATGAGCCGCGAGCGCTCCTTCTGGTCCGGGCA
This sequence comes from Burkholderiales bacterium, assembly GCA_046263015.1. Lineage (GTDB taxonomy): Bacteria > Pseudomonadota > Gammaproteobacteria > Burkholderiales > SG8-39 > SCGC-AG-212-J23. Next base: position 2,715 of record JBHELS010000394.1, read on the forward strand.
GGACTTGACCGGCGTCGTTTTGCCGAAGCCGAAGGTTTCCACCTTCGCCGCGTCGACGCCTTTCGAGACGAGATAGGTGCGCACCGCGTCGGCACGCTTCTCCGAGAGCCGCTGGTTGTATTGCACCGAGCCGAGGCGATCGGCGTGGCCGTTGACGTTGATGTAGCGCACTTCGCCGACGTCCTTCAGCTTCGCGACAACCTCGGCGTCGAGCTTTTTCTT
>JBHELS010000395.1:0-5424 GCA_046263015.1 Burkholderiales bacterium
CATGGGCGCCTACGTGCGCACGAACGGCAGCGTGGTGCCGGCCAAGGCGGCGCAGTTCCTCCTCGGGCCCTACCGCATCCGTCACTTCGAGTGCGAAGTCATCGGCGTGATGACGAACAAGACACCGGTGGGGACGTTCCGCGCGCCGGGGCGCTATGAAGCCAATTTTTTTCGCGAGCGCCTATTCGACATGGCCTGCCGCGATTTCGGCTTCGATCCGGCGCGGTTCCGGCAGCGCAATCTCATCCGGCCCGAGGAGCTGCCCTGGTCGATCGGCAAGGTCGTGCCCTACGAGCCGCCAAGCGAATACGATAACGGCGACTATCCGGCGCTCTTCGGCCGCGCCCTCGAGGCGTTCAACTATGGCGAGCTGTCGCGCGGCCGGCAGTCCGACGGCCGGCTGCACGGCGTCGGCATGGCGTGCTTTGTCGAATCGAGCGGCGCGGGTCCGGCCGAGACCGCGCGCGTGGTGGTGCGCGGCCGCGAGTGCTTTGATGTCTACGTCGGCTCTTCGAGCTCCGGCCAGGGTCATGAGACCTCGATGGCGCAGATCCTCGCCGGGGAGCTCGACGTGCCGGTCGAGGGCATCCGCGTCTTTCACGGCTCGACCGGCATCGTGCCGAACGGCTACGGCACGTATCACAGCCGCGCGATCGTCATGGGCGGAAGCGCGATCCTCCTCGCGGCGCGCAAGCTCAAGGAGCAGCTCGCCGAAAAGGCGAAGGGCCGACCATTCGACTTCGAGGCTTTCGTCGGCGAGGAGGCAATGGCGACCTTCGAGCAGTCGAAGCGCACCTACACCTACGGCGCGCACCTCGCGCATGTGGCCGTCGATGCACAGACCGCACAGGTCGAAGTTTTGCGTTATCTCTCGGTCGAAGACATCGGGCGCGCCATCAACCCGCTGATCGTGCACGGCCAGGCGATCGGCGCCGCGGTGCAGGGCCTGGGGGCCTCATTCCTCGACGAGTTCAAATATGGGGACGAAGGGCAGCTCCTCACCGGTACGCTCGCCGATTACCTGCTGCCCCTCGCGACGGACTTTCCCGCCGTCAAGGCGCTGACCTTCGAAAATTCACCGTCCGCCCTGAACCCGCTCGGCGTCAAAGGCGCGGGCGAGGGCGGCATCGTCGCGGTCGGCGGCGCGGTGGCCAATGCGGTGGCGAACGCGCTTGAGCCCCTCGGCGTCGAGATCACCGCGCTGCCGCTTTCACTCGACAACCTATCGGCCGCGATCCGCAAGGCGCGCCGCAATCCCGTACCAAGTACGAAATAATTTCGCATCTAGGAGGAGCGCATGCCGTTCGTAGTATGCAAAGTCCCGATGGAGAACGTCCAGGACACGGCGGGCATCGAAGCCGCCATGCGGGAATGGAAGTTCGCTGCCGATGACATCGTTGCCGTGGTCGCGAAGACCGAGGGCAACGGCGGCGTCAACGACATCTCACGCATCCTCGTCGACCGCGTGCTGCGCGACTTTCTGGTCGCCAAGGGCTCGCGCACGCGCGCGCAGGCGCTCCAGGTGCCGATCGCGCTCTCGGGCGGCTGCGACGGCGTGATCTCGCCGCACTACAACATCTTCGCGCGCGTGCCGGAGGATGACATCTCGCGCGCGAGCAAGGACGAACTGCGCCTCACGGTCGGCTTCGCCGTGTCGGAGAAGATCCTCCCCGAGGAGATCGGCCGCCTGCCGATGGTCGAGAAGGTGGCCGCGGGCGTGAGGCAGGCGATGAAGGAGGCCGGAATTACGGATGCGAAGGACGTGCACTTCGTGCAGACCAAGACGCCGCTTTTGACCGCGGAGCGCATCGCCGACGCCAAGCGCCGCGGCAAGGATGTCTTCAAGACCGAGATGATGGAATCCATGGCGGTCTCGAATGCCACCGCGGCGCTCGGCATCGGCGTCGGCGTCGGCGAGTTCGGCCTGCCGCGCGAGGAGCAGATTGCGCGCGACCTCAGCCTCTATTCGTCGGTCGCCTCGTGCTCCTCCGGCGTTGAGCAGGACGAGGCGCAGGTCGTGGTGGTGGGCAACCGCAAAGGCATCGGCGGGCGCTTCCGCATCGGCCATTCGGTAATGAAGGACGTGCTCGACGTCGAGGGCATCTACGACGCGATTCGCAAGGCCGGGCTCGCGCTGCCGGAGCGGCCGCGGGCCTCGGACCTGGACGGCGCGTTGGTCAACTGCTTCATTAAATGCGAGACCGACCCCACCGGCCGCCTGCGCGGACGCCGGCAGGTATCGCTCAACGACTCCGACATCCACCACACGCACCACACCAAAGCGGTTGTCGGCGCGGTGGCGGCGGCGGCGATCGGCGATCCGATGGTCTACTGCTCGGTGGCGGCGCTGCAGCAAGGCCCGGCGGGCGGCGGTCCGGTCGCGGCTATCATCGATGCCGCCAAGGTCAAGGCAACCAAATAAGAGGAGGAGCGAACATGAAGACGATCGCCAGAAGCCTGCTTGTCGCGGGCATCTTTGTTTGCCAGCCGCTGTGGGCGCAGGAGATCACGTTGCTCACCACGGTGCTGCGCGTAGTCAACATTCCGATGATCGCCGGCCTGCGGCTGCTGGAAAAAGAGGACGGCATCAAGGTCACCGTGAAGGAGCTGCGCACCCCCGAGGCGGTCGTGCTCGCGGTGATCGACGGCCAGGGGCAGATCGGCCAAGGCTTCGCGCCGTTCTATCCGGCGGTGGAGAAGGGCGCGCCGATCCGGGCGGTGATGGAGCTTTCGCGGCCCGAATTCGTCATCTCGGCGCGTCAGGATCTCAAGACGCCGGACGCTCTCAATGGGGCGAAACTCGCCTCGCATTCGCCGAAATCGACGGTGCAGTCGCTCCTCGAGTTCTATTTCAAGGCGCATCCGGCGATCAAGCCGACCATCGTCTTCATTCCCGAGGGCTCGCCCGCGCGCGCAAGCGCGCTCATGCGTGGTGCGGTGGATGCGGCGGCTTTCGATCTTTCGTCGGCGAAGACCGTGCAGGACAGTGCGCCGGGCAAGTTCCACGTCCTGGTCGATTTCACGACGCAGCCGATATCGTCGAGCGTGCTCTTCTTCAACCCGGCCTTCGCGAAAGCCAATCCCGAGGTCGTGAGGAAGACGGTGGCGCGCATCGTCGACTCCTATCGCCGCGGCGCGGCCGATCCCAAGTTCTGGGTGCGCGAGCGCGGTGAGGCGCTGAAGGACATGGACGACGCAAAGCTCGAGGCGCAGCTCCGCGACGTGGTGAAGATCGTCGACCTGAATGGCGGCATCGACCGCTTGCGCGGCCCGGCGGCGGCGGACAACCTGGCGTTCCAGGTCACCGCCGGCAGCTTGAGCGGCCCGGCAAGCAAGTGGAAGCCGGAGCAGTTCTACGACACCGGTCCGCTCGACGCGGCCCTGAAACAGCTCGGCCGCAAGTGAAGCGATGGCTGCTGCGCGGAACGCCGCTCGTTGCGTTCCTCGCGCTGTGGCAATGGGCGGCGTGGGCGCCGGTGAGCTTCAATTTCCCGACGCCGTTCCAGACGCTCGTCGCCCTTGGCGAGCTGCTCGGCTCCGGTGCGCTTTTGCAGGCCACCGCGACGAGCCTGCAGTCGCTCGTCCTCGGTTTCGGCGCCGCGGTCTTGATCGGCGTGCCGCTCGGCTTGCTGATGGGCGTCGTGCGTCGGGTCGGCCATGTGGCGCGCGTCTACCTGGATCTGCTCATCGCTTTGCCGACGGCCGCGCTCATTCCGCTCGTGATCCTCTCCTTCGGCATCAGCATCGTTTCCTCGGCGGTCATCATCTTTGTCTTCAGCGCGCCGTTCATCACCATGAATGCCTATGGCGGGGTGCGCGACACGCGGCCGCGGCTGGTCGAGATGGCGCGCTCCTTCGGCGCTTCGCGGGGCAAGCTTTTCACGCGCATCGTCGTGCCGAGCGCGGCGCCGATGATCCTCGCCGGCATGCGCCTGGGGCTCTCGCGCGCATTCCTCGGCCTGATCGTCGCCGAGCTCCTGCTCTCGCCGTTCGGCCTGGGCAAGCTGATCATGACTTCGCGCTCGATGTTCGAGCACGACAAGATGTTCGCCACCGTGGTCTGGACGCTCGTGCTATCGGGCGTGGCGCTCGCGGCGCTGGCGCGCGTAGAGACGCGCCTGCTGCGCTGGCGCACCGGATGACGGAGCCAGTCGGCATCGCCATCACCGGCGTATCGAAGCGTTTCGGCGCCGTGCAGGCGCTCGTCGACATCGATATCCAGGTCGAGGCGGGCGAATTTCTCGCCCTCATCGGCCCGAGCGGCTGCGGCAAGACGACGCTCCTGAAATGCATTGCGGGCCTAGTGCCGGTGGATGGCGGCCGTATCGTGGTCGGCAACCGCCTCGTTGCCGGCCCGGGCGGCCGCGAGGCGAGCCTCGTTTTCCAGGACTTCGCGCTACTGCCATGGGCGACGGCGCGCGAGAACGCCGAGTTCGGCCTGCTCCTGCGCGGCGCCCCTGCCGCGGAGCGTGCCGCTGCCGCACGAAGCGCGCTCGGCAAGGTCGGCCTTGCCGGCAGTTTCGAAGATGCCTATCCCTCGCAGCTTTCCGGCGGCATGCAGCAGCGCGTCGGCCTCGCGCGCGCCCTCGCGGTGAACCCGCAGGTCTTGCTGATGGACGAGCCGTTCGCATCGATCGATGAACAGACGCGCCGCATCCTGCAGGACGATCTGCTGCGCCTGTGGTCGGGCGAGCGCAAGACCGTCGTCCTCGTCACGCACAGCATGGAAGAGGCGATCTATCTCTCCGACCGTGTCGTGGTGCTCAGCCCGCGTCCCGGGCGCGTGCACCGCGTGCTCGACGTGCCGCTCGCTCGTCCGCGCGAGAAGCGCGACGTGCGGGCAAGCGCCGAGTTCGCCCGGCTCGTGGACGAGCTCTGGCAGATCCTGAAAAAGATGCAATGACGCCCTTCGTCGCCCCCGACCCCGCTTTCGGCCGCGCCGGGGTCGCCGCCATCGCCGCGCTCGTCATCGTCTGGGAAATCCTCGGGCGCCTGCAGCTCACGATCTTCATCCCGAGCGCCTCGAGCGTCGCGCTCGCATGGTGGGGCCTTTTCACGGACGGCACGCTTTTCCGTTCTGCCGGCTCGAGCCTCGCGTCGCTCCTCAAAGGTTTTGTGCCCGCCGCCGTCCTTGGCGTCGCACTCGGCCTTGCCATGGGCCGCTTCCGCACCTTGCGCGAAGTGCTCGACGGCTGGATCAACGCGGCCATGTCGGCGCCGCTGTCAGCGCTCGTACCGGTCCTGATCGCGCTCTTCGGGGTGCGCGACACAGTGGTGGCCGCCACGGTGTTCCTCTTTTCTTTTTTCGTGATCGTCGTCAACACGATGACCGGCGTGCGCGGCACCGAGCGCTCACTCGTCGAGATGGCGCGCTCCTATGGCGCTCGCGAGGCGGCGCTCTTCGCCCGCATCTACTTTCCCGCG
>JBHELS010000396.1:0-4059 GCA_046263015.1 Burkholderiales bacterium
GGGCGCGCTGCACATCATGGAGCCGCTGCAATACAACCTGCCCGGCCATCCGGAGATCTTCATCGTCTCGAACGTCGAGGAAGGCGGCAAAGCGCTCGGCATGAAGCGCGCCGGTTGGGGGTGGCATTCCGACGGCGAAGATAAAGCGATACCGAACGCCGGCTCGTTGCTGTACGCGCTAGAGCTGCCGCCCGAGGGTGGCGACACGCTCTTCGCCGATATGTATGGCGCGTTCGAAGCGCTACCGGCCGAGGTGCGCTCGGCGATCATGGGGCGTCGCGCCTGCTTCAGCCGCGTGCGGCTGCATCACGTGCATTACCCGCATCTGCCCGCGCTCACCGACGAAGACAAGCGCAAGCGCCCGGACATCTGGCATCCGATCGCGCGCCGGCATCCGAAATCGGGCTGGAGCGCGCTCTACGTAGGACGCTGGGCGTGCGAGATCGAAGGCATGCCCGCTGCCGAGGGCGCGGCGCTCATCCAGTATCTGCAGGAATTCGCCGTGCGCCCGGAGTTCGTTTACCGCCACCGCTGGCGCGCGGGCGATGCGGTGCTGTGGGATAACCGCTGCGCGCAGCACTGCGCGACGCCCTTCGACGACGCGAAGTACCGGCGGCACATGCACCGCACGACGCTTGAAGGTGAAGTGCCGCTCATGGCCGCCGAGCCGGTATTTCGTAGCAGCTCTCTCGCGCTGCACTGAACCAGACCGCCGCTCCCTCGGCATAGCGATCCGCGGCGCCGTCGTTCGGCACCTCGACGATCGCGCGCTCGCCCCCCTCGAGTTGCAGCCGATACTCGCGCGCGCCGCCGAGATAGAGCACCTGCTTCACCGTTCCCCGGCGCGCGAAGCCGTCGGCGGGCGGCTGCGCGCTCAAGCGAGCGCGCTCAGGGCGAATTGCCACCATGCGTCCGACATCGCCGAGAAAATTCATGCGGCCGATGAATTCGGCCACAAAGCGCGTCGCCGGGCGCTCGTAGATCTCGCTCGGCGTGCCGACCTGGTCGATGCGCCCGGCGTTCATCACCGCGATGCGATCCGACATGACGAGCGCCTCGCCCTGGTCGTGGGTGACGAATACCGTGGTGATGCCAAGGCGCCGCTGCAGCGTGGCGATCTCGACTCGCATCTCCTCCCGCAGCTTGAGATCCAGGTTGGAAAGCGGCTCATCGAGGAGAAGCACGGTCGGCCGGATAACGAGCGCCCGGGCGAGCGCCACGCGCTGGCGCTGGCCGCCGGAGAGTTCGAGCGGCCGGCGCGCGCCGAGCCCCCCGAGCTGTACGAGCTCGAGCGCCTCGCGAACGCGCGTCGCGATCTCCGCCGCGGCGAGCTTGCGCATGCGCAGTCCGAACGCCACGTTCTCGGCCGCCGTAAGGTGGGGAAAGAGCGCGTAGTCCTGGAAGACGACACCGATGTCGCGGCGAAAAGGGGGCAGCTCCGCGACCGGCCCGCCGCCGATGTGAATGCTGCCGGCGGTGGGCGGGAAAAAGCCGGCGATGAGGCCAAGCGTCGTCGTCTTGCCGCAACCCGACGGACCGAGAAGCGTCATGAACTCGCCCTCGCCCACGGCGAGATCGATCCCCGCCACCGCCACGGCGGAGCCATAGCGCTTCTCCAGCCGCTCGAGGCGCAGCTCAGCCACGCTCGCGGGCCGCGTAGATGAACTCGCCCAGGCCGCTAACCCGCTCGACGATCGCGACGAGCGCGAGCGGCACGAGGAGCGTTATCACCGACACGGCGGCAAGCGTCGGCGCGAATCCGTACTCGAGAAAGCCGAGGATCTTCACCGTAATCGGCTGCTCGCCCGGGCGCACGAGGAAGAGCGACAAATTGACGTCGGTGAACGAGTGCACGAAGGCGAATACGGCGCCGGCGACGATGCCCGTCTTGATGAGGGGCAGCACCACATGCCAGAGCGCCGCCGCGCGCGACGCACCGAGGCTCGCGGCGGCGAGCTCGATATTGGGGGGCAGCGTATGCAGGCTGATGGCGATGGTGCGCACGGCGAACGGCAGGCAAATCACGACGTGCCCGATGAGGAGCGCGGTGAAGCCGATGTAATCGCGCAGGCCCGCGTACTGGAAGAGCTGCAGCAGCCCGACGCCGCTCACGAGCGCGGGCAGCATCAGCGGACCGAGCGTCAGCGCCGTGATGGCGGCGCGGCCGCGAAACCGGTATCGCGCAAGCGCAAAGGCGAGCGGCAGCGCGAGCAGCGTGCTGATCAGCGCAGCGAGCACGGCGAGCTTCAGGCTGAAAAGCATCGGCTCCACCCACTCCGCCGAGACCGCACGGCTCCACCACTGCAGCGAAAAGCCGCGCGGCGGAAACTGCGAGCGGTTGGACTCGTTGAACGACACCGCCGCGGTGATCACGATCGGGCCGAGCATGAAGACGTAGATGAAGATGACGACCGCTCGCAGGACGGACCACGGCTTCATTGGAAGAAAATGGTGACTGTCACCTATTTCAAAGCGCGCCCTGCCGGGCGCCGAGGCGCGCCGCCGAATAGGCGAGCGCGACGGCGCAGCCGACGAGAATTACGGCGAGCGCCGCGCCGATCGACCAGTCGAGGAGCTGCGTCATGAAGCCGTAGATCGCGGTTGCCATGACCTGAGTCGCCGGGCCCCCGAGGATCGCCGGCGTCGCGTAGGCGCTGATGGCGATCGAGAAAGAGAGGATGAAGCCACCGGCGATGCCCGGGAAGCTGAGCGGCAATACGACGTTGAAGAAGGTGCGGGCGCGATTCGCGCCGAGGCTCATCGCCGCGAGCTCGAGGTTTGGATTCACGCCCTGCAGCGAGCCCATGATCGTGAGCACGGTGTATGGCAGGAGCGCGTGCGCAAGGCCGACGATGATCGCCCCGGTGCTCGGCATGAAGGCGATGCGCTCGTCGATCACGCCGAGCGAGAGCAGCAGATCGTTCGCGACGCCAAAGCGGTTCAAGATGATGTACCAGCCGTAGGTGCGCACGACCACGCTCGCAAGGAGCGGCGCGAGCGCAAGCGCGATCAAGGGGCCTTTCCAGCGGCTCTTCGTGCGCACCAGGAAGTACGCAAGCGGATAGCCGAGCACGACATCGATCACGCCGACGGAGATGCCGACGATGAAGGTGCGGATGAACGCCCAGATGTAGAGCGCCCGGGTGAAGAGAAAGCTGTAGTTCTCGAGCGTGAGCTCGTTCGTGAGCTGCTGCGCTTCCGATCTTACGAAGCTCGCCGAAAGGAGGAGCGCATTGGGAAGCGCGAAAAACAAAAGCAGCACCGCGAGGGGTGCCGCGACGAGGAGCCAGGGAACCGGCGCGCTCTGCCGCGCCGAATTTGGCGCGGGATCTGGCGCGGCGGACGTTCTCACCCCATGATCTCTTGCCATCTGAGCGTCCAGTCCTTGCGCCGGGCGCCGATCACGTCGGAGTCGGGGAACTGGGTCTTGGCGATCTGCTCCTGGGTGGTGATCTGGTTGGCGGCGAATTTCGCCGGCAGCTCGACCCCGGGCCGCGTCGGACTACTGAAGTACGCGAGCGCCCATTCGCGCTGGATCGCGGGGTCTAGCCGCCAGTTCAAGAATTCGTACGCGAGCTTCTTGTTTTTCGCGCCGACCGGAACGCAGGCGACGTCGAATAGACCGATCACGCCCTCCTCCGGAATCACCATGTCGAAGGGCAGGCCGCGATCGATGTAGTAGCCCGAGCGAGCGCTCCAGTACGGCGAGATCCATACTTGGCCGTTCTCAAAGTGCGGCACCGCTTCCGCCGAGCCGGTGACGACCACGCCGACGTAAGGCTTCTGCGCCTTCAGGCGCTGCCAAGCCGGGTCCATGTTGTCCACGCCGCCGCGCCCGAGCTGCGCGGCGTGGATGAGCGCATAGACGGAAAGCAAATTCGCCGGGTTGCACTGGATGACGTGGCCCTTCAGGTTGTCGCCGTACTTCTTCTGTGGCTCCCAGTAATCGGCCCACGAGCGCGGGCGCTCGAGCTTCTCCTTGTGGTAGACGAGCGCGGCGTACTGCAGCGTGTGCGGCGCGCCGCTGCCCGGCGGGATCACCTGCCAGCTCTTGTCCCA
>JBHELS010000397.1:0-10758 GCA_046263015.1 Burkholderiales bacterium
AGCGCGAGCGCGGGTCGAAGCGCGACGCCTCGCGCAGGTCTTCGTAGAGCTTTCTCTCGCGCTCCGTGAGCGTGCTCGGCACGACGATCTCGAGCACCGCGTAGAGATCACCGCCGCCGTCGCCGGGTTTGGGCAAGCCCTTGCCCGCCAGCCTCAGCTTCTGCCCGCCCTTCGAGCCAGGCGGCACCTTCATCGTCACACCGCCCTCGAGCGTCGGGACATTCACCTCCGCGCCGAGCGCCGCTTCCCAAGGCGTGATCGGCACCTCGATCTCGAGGTCGTGCCCGCGCGCGCGGAAAAGCGCATGCCGCGCGAGCGCGATATCCAGATACAGGTCGCCCGGCGGGCCGCCGTTCATGCCGGGGCCGCCCTTGCCGCGAAGGCGCAGGCGCTGCCCGTCGACCGCGCCCTTCGGAATGCGCGCGCGCAGACTGTGGCCGTCGATCTGGAACTCGCGCTCCGTGCCGCGCGCCGCTTCCTCGAGCGTGATGCGCACCGGCGTCTCCCAGTCCTCGCCCGGGATCGGAACGCTTCGCCCGAAGCCGCCGCGGCGACCCGCGGCGCGGCCGAAAATGCCCATCTGCTCGAAGAGGTCCGAGAGATCGACGTCGCGCATGTCCTCCGCGCGCCCGGCGCCGAAGCGGTCGAACCAGTCGGGCGGCGGGCGAAAATCCTGCCCCGGGCGGAAGCCCGAGCCGAGCGAGTCGTAGGCGGCGCGCTTCTCCTTGTCGCGCAAGGTCTCGTAGGCCTCGGAGACCTCCTGGAATTTCTCCTTGGCGTTCGCTTCCTTCGAGACGTCCGGGTGGTACTTGCGCGCAAGCTTCCGATACGCCTTTTTGATCTCATCCTCGCTCGCGCCGCGCTCGACGCCGAGGATCTTGTAATAGTCCTTGTATTTCACCCGGGGGATATGGGGATGCGCGCGTGCGGTTTAAAGCGGGCCACTTTTCACGGTGCGCCGTCCGGCTATCGGCGGCTAGCGCACCACAAGCACCGGAATCTTGGAGTGCGAAAGGACGCGCGCCGTCTGGCTGCCGAGGAGCAGTCCGCCGAGGCCGCCGCGGCCGTGCGAGGCGATGACGATCGCATCGCATTTGCCGGCGCGCGCCGCCTTGAGAATGCCCTGCCAGGGTTGCGGATCGTTAAGCGCGCGCGACTCGCAGCGAAGCTCGGCCGCTTTCGCTTCGCGCTCGATCGCGCCGAGCGCCTTGGCGGCATGGGCGTCCATCGCCTTTTTGTATTCCCGCGGATCGGCGCTTGGCACGTAGACGACGGCGCCTTCGGGAAGGATCGGCGGCACGTACGGCGCCATCACGTAGACGCCGGTGACCTTCGCGCCGAGCGCTTTCGCGAGACGAACGCCGATCTTCACGCCTTTGGCGGCAAGCGGCGAGCCGTCGGTGGGGATGAGGAGATGCTTGAACACTACGTCTTCTCTGGCGGTGGCTCGGCCTCCGGTCCCGCGTTCTCGCCGCCGACTCGATAGCGCTCGCTTGCCCACAGGCCGAGATCGATCAGCTTGCAGCGCTCGCTGCAGAACGGCCGCCATTCGTTTGCCGGCGCGTAAGCTGAGAGCGCGCCGCAGCGCGGGCAGGCGACCTGCTTTACAGATTGCAAAACGTGAGCTCGAAAGGGATGTCGGCTTCGGCGGTGCGTTGCGAGCGCGGCTCCTCGCCATTTTGGGCGAGGAAGCGGATATTGAGCACGTACTTATTAGCGCTGATTTCGGGCACGCAGGCGAGGGCAGGGTCGAGCCGCAGCCGGAGCATCTGCGCGCTCTTGCCACCGAGCATCTGCTGGAACATGCCCTGAGGCGCGGACACGGACTGTGGCCGGCCCGATTCGCGCAAGATGCGAAGGATGATCGCCGAGCCGTCGCGCAGCGCATGAAGCGGGCTCGTCCAGGCGGCGAGCTGACCGGTGCGCTGCTCGGCCGGCCGGTGCAGCCAGTAGTGGTAGGAAGGCAGATCGAACTCGCAGGCGCCGCCCGGAATGGCGGTGCGCTGCTTGATCGACATCAGCCAGTCGTTCTCGCGCAGGTATTGCCCGATCTTGCCCGTCATGGCAAAGAGGGCGCCCGCTGCCTGCTCGATGTCGCGCACCACGCTCGCGAGCGCCTCCTGGGCGATGTCCGGGTTGTTGCGGAAGGATAGGAGCACCTGCTTCTGACGCTCGAGCTCCTGCAGCAAATCGGATTTCAGGTCGGCGCGGCTCACCACCTCGAGGATCTCGAAGAGCGTGAGAAGCGCCATGTGGTGATCGTGCGGGTCGCTGCGCGCCATGAAGTGGCGCGAGCGCTCGAACAGATCCTCCAGGCGCAAGAGCGTGCGGATGCGCTCGTTGAGCGGATATTCGTAGATGATCACGGGCCGTATTGTCCGCCCGAAAAAGTTGGGCGGATTCTGCGGGATTTGCGCAGCCGGCACAACCACTAGCGCTGCGCCGCCATCTTGAGATAGCGCGCATGCAGGGCGCGCACCTGCGCTCGCAGCTCGTCGAGCGTGCCCGAGTTCTCGATCACGTCGTCGGCCGCGGCGCGGCGCGCCTCGCGCGACGCCTGCTGCGCGACGATCGCGCGCACCTCGCTCTCCGGGATGGCGCTTCGCGCGCGCACGCGCTCGATTTGCACCGATTCGGGCGCGTCCACCACCAGCACGCGATCGACGCGGCCACGGTGCTCGCGCGATTCGATGAGAAGCGGCACGACATAGACGACGTACGCGCCGCTCGCGTCGGCGATGCGCCGGTCGCCTTCGGCGCGGATCATGGGATGGAGGAGCTCTTCGAGGGCGCGCTTCGCGCCCGGGTCGGAGAAGACGCGGCTTCGCATCGCATCGCGGTCCATGGCGCCGCCCGGCGCGATGAACGCGTCGCCGAAGAGCGCCTTGATATGCGGCAACGCGGCGCCCCCCGCCGCCGTGAGCTCGCGCGCGATCGCATCGGTGTCGACCACCGCGGCGCCGAGGCGGGCGAACTCCTCGGCTGCGGCGCTCTTGCCGCTGCCGATACCGCCGGTGAGGCCGACCACGAAGCGTCCCCTCACAGCCGGTTCAGGTACCAGCGCACGATCGGCTGGCCCCAGAAGAGCGCGATCAGGGCGGCGATCGCGATATACGGCCCGAAGTGAAAGCGAAATCCGCCGTCCCAGCGGCCGCGCGCGGCGAGCATCTGGGCCGCGCCGAACGCGAGGCCGACCACCGATGAAAGAAGAATCACGAGCGGCAGCATCTTCCAGCCGAGGAACGCGCCCACCGCGGCGTTCATCTTGAAGTCGCCATAGCCCATGCCCTCCTTGCCGGTCGCGAGCTTGAATCCCCAGTACACGAGCCAGAGCGCGAGGTAGCCGGCGATAGCGCCGCTCACCGCCTCGCCGAGCGGCACGAAAGCGCCGCCGAGGTTTAACACGAGACCGAGCCACACGAGCGGCAGCGTCATGTCATCGGGAAGGAGGCCGGTCTCCTGGTCGATGAACGCGAGCGCGATCGTGAACCAGATGAAAAGCATGGCGCCAAGGGCGGCCAAGGTCGCGCCAAAGTGCCAGACCGAGAAGGCCGCGCCGACGCCCGCCAGCACCTCGACCAGCGGATAGCGCGCGCTGATTGCCGCCCGGCAGCTCGAGCACTTGCCGCCGAGCGCGAGCCAGCTAAGAACCGGAACGTTCTCGAGCGCGCCGATCGCGTGTCCGCAGGCCGGGCAGCGGGAGCGCGGCGTCACGAGATTGAGCGCCGGCTCGGGGGGCGGCGTTTGCCCGGCGAGCGCCGCGCACTCGGCACGCCACTCGCGTTCCATCATCTTCGGCAGGCGGTAGATGACGACGTTCAGGAACGAGCCGATACAGAGCCCGAAGACGAGCGCGACCCAGGGGAGGACGGCTGGCTGTGCGAGCCAGCCGAGCGAGGCCATTCCTTAGACTACCTGGCCCATCTTGAAGATCGGCAGGTACATGGCGATCACCATGCCGCCGATCAGCGTGCCGAGGACCACCATGATCATCGGCTCCATGAGCGAGGAGAGCGCTTCCACGGCGTCATCGACTTCCGCCTCGAAGAAGTCCGCTACTTTGCTGAGCATGTTGTCGAGCGCACCGGTTTCCTCGCCGATCGCGCACATCTGCAGCACCATGCTGGGAAAGACGTTGGTGTTTTGCATGGCCACGGTGAGCGCCGTGCCGGTCGACACCTCCTGCTGGATCTGCTTGGTCGCCGCCGCGTAGACGTAGTTGCCGGCGGCGCCGCCCACCGAGTCGAGCGCCTCTACGAGCGGCACGCCGGCCGCGAACATCGTGGAAAGCGTGCGCGTCCAGCGCGCGATGGCGGACTTGCGAACCAGCTCGCCAAACACCGGCACCCTGAGCATCGCGCGGTCCATGAACATCTGTATCGCGAGCGAGCGCTTCCAGCCCTCGAGGAAGGAGTAAATGCCGCCGCCAATCACCGGGAAAATGATGTACCAATAGGAGACGAACCAGTCCGAGATCGCCATCACCATGAGCGTCGGTGCGGGCAGGTCGGCGCCGAAGGCCGTGAACACCTGCTTGAAGGCGGGGATGACGAAAATCATGATCACCGCGGTGATGATGAAGGCCACGGCGATGATCGCAATCGGGTAGAAGAGCGCGGCTTTGATCTTCGACTTGATGGCGAGAATCTTCTCCTTGTACACGGCCAGCCGATCGAGGAGCGACTCGAGAATGCCCGCCTGCTCGCCCGCGGCGACCAGGTTGCAAAAGAGGGCATCGAAGTAAAGCGGGAACTTGCGGAAGGCGCTCGCGAGCGAAGAGCCGGTCTCGACGTCGGTCTTGATTTCGAGGAGCAGCCTCGCCACCGCCGGATTGCTCGCGCCCTTGCCGACGATGTCGAACGACTGCAGGAGCGGCACGCCGGCTTTCATCATCGTCGCGAGCTGGCGCGTGAAGAGGGCGATGTCTTTCTCCCTGACCTTGCCCCGCGAGCCGCGTTTCTGCTTCTTGACCTTCTGCACCAGGATGCCTTGCCGGCGCAGCGTGGCGTTCACCGCCGTCTCGCTCACGGCGCGAAGCTCGCCACGGATGGTCTTGCCCGCTTTGTCCTTGCCCTCCCAGCTAAAGATGAATTCTTTCGGGCCTTTAGCGATGGGCGCTGGTGCTGCTGCGGTTGCCATTAAAGCTCCCTCCCACTTCCGGAGGGCGCATATTGCCCGTCGATGCTCCGTTTGTAAAGCGTGAAGTTCCCGCTCTAAGCTACTGTTGGCTCTGTATTTTCCACATTGGCAACCGGCCGGAAGATGCGCACCGTCTTGATCGTTCGGCCCTGGGCGTGAACGATCTCCATGGGCACCTCGGCGATCTTGATGGCGACGTCCGCTTCCGGGATTTCCTGGAGATATTCCACGATCAACCCGTTCAAGGTCTTCGGGCCGTCGGTCGGAAGCGCGAGTCCGAGCGCGCGGTTGACCTCGCGCACCGGCATGGAGCCTTCGGCGGTCGCCGTGCCGTTTTCATCCCAGGCGAGGGGTGCCGCCGAGGGTAGTGTGGTGGTGAATTTGCCGATGATCTCCTCGATGATGTCCTCGAGGGTCACGAGGCCCATCAGCTCGCCGTACTCGTCCACCACCAGGGCGATGCGCTCCCGGTTCTCCTGGAAGTACTGCAGCTGCGCGAGCGCCGAGGTGCTTGCCGGCACGAAGTACGCCTCGTCGAGCACCGCGGCGAGCGCCGGCTCATCGAGCGGCCCGGCGTGAAGAGCGCCGAGGATCTTGCGAACGTGCAGGATGCCCGCGATGTCGCCCTCGTGGTTGCGAAAGACGGGCAGGCGCATGTGATAGGTCGTGGCGAGCTGGCGCGACACCGTCGCCATGCCGTCTTCCAGGCAGACCGACTCGATGCGCGAGCGCGGCACCATGATGTCCTGCACCGTGATCGCGCCGACATCGAAGAGGTTGAGCAGGATCGAGAGGTGCTTCTTCGGCATGAAGGTCGAGGACTCGAGCACCAGGGTGCGGATCTCCTGCGGCGAGAGTTTCGGCGCGTCGGTGTCCTGCCCGGGCTTGATGCCGACCAGGCGAAGGAGCGGCCGCGCGAAGAGATTGACGAACCAGGCCGGTATATCGAGGAGATAGAGCGCAATCTTCACCGGCAGGGAGAGGAGGAGCGCCACATGCTCGGCATGGGTTGCCCCGATCACCTTGGGGGTGATCTCCGCGAAGACGATGATGATGAAGCCGACCACGATCGGCGTGAGAAAAACGACCAGCCGCTCCTCGCCGAAGAGGTGCGCGGCGATGAAGCCGGCGACGGTCGTCGCGCCGGTGATGGCGAGCGTGTTGCCGATGAGGATGCCGCCCAGCAAGCGATCGGTGCGCTTCAGAAGCTCGGCGACGCGCGCCGCGGCGCTGTGTCCCTCGCTCACCAGGTGCTTCAGGCGGTAGCGATTGATCGCCATCATCGCCGTCTCGGCGATGGAAAAGAACGCCGAGATAAAAAGGAGCGCGACGAACACGCCCACCATCCAGCCGAGCGGAATCTCGCCCGAGGACCAGACCCCTTCCATCAGGCGCGGTGCAGCAGGACTTCGAGCACGAAGCGGCTGCCGGGATAGGCGAGCATCAGCAGCACGAACCCGGTCACCGTCCAGCGAAGCGCCGTGCGGCCGCGCCAGCCGTAGCGCCAGCGGCCGACGAGCAGCAATCCGAAGATCAGCCAGGAGAGGACGACGAACACGGTCTTGTGCTCAAATCGCATGGCGCGGCCGAAGAAGGTCTCGGAGTAGAGCATGCCGATCGCCATCGTCAGCGTGAGAACGGCGAATGCCGCGCCGATCAGCCAGAAGACGAGCCGCTCGAGCGAAAGGAGCGGCGGCAGGGCGCCGAGCGGTCCATCGAGGCCCGGCGTGCCATGCAGGCGGCGCTCGAGACGCGCGATCAACACGGCGTGCAGCATCGCCACGGTGAACAGGCTGTAGGCGAGCATGCCGGCGACGAGATGCAGGCGAAATTCGAAGGACACCGCATCGGGCGTGACGCGGCCGGCAAAAAACGCGGGTAGCGGCGCGCAGAGCGCGGCGGCGCCGAGGACCAGCGGATAGAGCGGCTCGATCGGAAAGAAAAATGCTTCGACCCAGCACATCAGCACCCCGAGGAAGGTCATCACCGAGAGCGCCTGGGCGAAGCCGAAGCGCAGCTCGGGCGCGCCGAACATGTCTCGGTAGAGGGCCGCGCCTTGAATGGCGAGCGGCACGAGGAGCGCCGCGCTTTCCCAGAGGCGAAGGCGCGGCGCTTGCGCGCTCCGCCAGCGGGTATTCCAGAAGTGCCAGGCAAGGATCAGGTAGGCCGTCGCCGCGATCCCGTGAATTACAATGTCGGGCACCTCTCGAGTCTATCACCCATGCTTGAAACCCTGACCGCACGCCTCGCGCGCATCGTCAAGCACGTGCGCGGCGAAGCGCGCCTCACCGAAGAGAACATCCAGGAGGCGCTGCGCGAAGTGCGCATTGCGCTCCTCGAGGCCGACGTGGCGCTGCCGGTAGTGAAGCACTTCATCGATGCGGTGCGCGGCAAAGCGCTCGGCGCCGAGGTGGTCGGCAGCCTGACGCCCGGCCAGGCGCTCGTCGGCGTCGTGCACCGCGAGCTCACCGCGCTGATGGGCGAAGCGAATGTGCCGCTCGACCTTGCGACGCAGCCGCCGGCCGTCATCCTGATGGCGGGCCTGCAGGGCTCGGGCAAGACGACGACGAGCGGCAAGCTCGCGCGGCTCCTCGCCGCGCAGAAAAAGAAGGTCGCGCTCGTCTCGTGCGACGTCTATCGGCCGGCGGCGATCGAGCAGCTGAAAACGCTCGCCGGCCAGGTCGGCGCGCAGTTCATTGCCTCGAGCGCGGGCGAGAAGCCCGCCGACTTCGCGCGCCGCGCGCACGAGTTTGCGCGCACGCATTACATCGATGTGCTGATCGTCGATACGGCGGGGCGGCTTGCGATCGACGAGGAGATGATGCGCGAGATCGCCGAGCTGCACGCGGCGCTCGCGCCGATCGAGACGCTCTTCATCGTCGACGCCATGCAGGGCCAGGACGCGGTAAACGTCGCGCGCGCCTTCAACGAGCGCCTGCCGCTCACCGGCGTGATCCTGACCAAGCTCGACGGCGACGCGCGCGGCGGCGCCGCGCTCTCGGTGCGCCACGTCACCGGCAAGCCGATCAAGTTCGCGGGCGTCGCGGAGAAGCTCTCGGGCCTCGAGCCCTTCCATCCCGAGCGCATGGCGGCGCGCATCCTCGGCATGGGCGATATCCTGTCGCTGGTCGAGGAAGCGCACGCGAAGATCGATCTCGACGAAGCGAAGCGCGTCGCCGAGAAGGTGAAGAAGGGCAAAGCCTTCGACCTCGAGGACTTCAAGCAGCAGATCGCGCAGATGAACAAGATGGGCGGCGTCGCCTCGCTCCTCGACAAGCTGCCGGCGCAGCTCGCGGGCCAGGTCGATCCGGCGAAGCTCGCCGACGACAAGCAGCTGAAGCGGATCGAAGGCATCATCAACTCGATGACGCGCGCCGAGCGCGCGAAGCCCGAGCTCATCAAGGCCTCGAGAAAGCGCCGCATCGCCACGGGCGCCGGCGTCACGGTGCAAGCCGTAAATCAGCTGCTCAATCAGTTCGAGCAGATGCAAAAGATGATGAAGATGATGAAGGGTGGAAACCTGCAGCGCATGATGCGAAACCTCAAGGGAGTGCTGCCGGGAATGCGATGAGCGCCGGCTCGACCGATACGTCCGCCGACGATAGCCGCACGCTGATCTCGAGCGTGCTTTTTCTCGACATCGCCGGCTACTCGCGCCTCGGCGTCACCGAGCAGATCCGCATGAAGCAGACCTTCAACGACGTCCTCTCCTCGGCGGTCGAGGACCTGGAGGCGCGCGAGCGTATCGTCATCGATACGGGCGATGGTGCGGCGGTCGCGTTCCTCGGCGATCCGGAGCGGGCGCTCCTTGCCGCGCTCGCGCTCGTCGACAACGTGCGCGAGCTGCCGGTGCGCATGGGCATCAACCTCGGCCCCGTGCATGTCAGCCGCGACATCAACCGCCAGGAGAACGTGATCGGCGACGGCATCAACGTCGCGCAGCGCATCATGTCGTTCGCGCAGGCGGGCCAGCTCCTCGTCTCGCGCACCTTCTACGACGTGGTCCAGCTTCTTTCGGCCGATTACGCGACCATGTTCCAGCCGCTCGGCGGACGCACCGACAAGCATGGACGCACGCACGAGGTGTTCGCGATCAATCCGGCGGTGCGCGTCGGACGGCGCCTCGCGGAAAGTCAGCGCCTGCGCTTGCCAAGGCGGAGCGTCCCTGCGGCCGCCGCCGCTCGACCGGCGACGGTTTCAGACGCCGGCGCGCACTTCATCATCTCCGGCGCGACGCGCGAAGCGGTGCAGGCCGAGCTCGATCGCTTTGCCGCCGAGGGCGCGAAAATCCTCGCCGCGCCGGCGCAGGTCGGCTCGAGGTGGATGGCGACGTGCGAGAACCGTCGTGCCGCGGCGCGCGTCAAGGTGGAGAAGCTCGGCATGAAGAGCATCGTCACCGCGGCCACGCGCGAAGCGGTAGAGCTGAAGCTGAGGGAGCTGCTCGGCTTCGGCGCTCGCCTCGACGGCGAGATCGAGCTCGTCGACGGCCTCTGGATCGCCGTCTGCGACCACCCTTCCTAGCGCCCAAACGCGCGCCCTTTTCCCGTATAATCCGCGCCTTTTCGCAGTAGGGCGGAGTCATTCCGATGGTAGTGATTCGACTGCAGCGCGGCGGCGCGAACAAGCGTCCGTTCTACCACCTGGTGGTGGCGGATTCGCGGCGTGCCGCTTCGGGCAAGTTTCTCGAGCGTCTCGGCTTTTACGATCCGAAGGCGCCGCAAGGGCGCGAGGCGCTGCGCGTGAACCTCGAGCGCGTGAAGCACTGGCAGGGTCGTGGCGCGCAGCTCTCGCTGACCGCCGGGCGCCTGGTCAAGCAGTTTGCCAAGAAGGCCGCCTGATCGGCTGATCGATATGGGCCGCGTCGCCGGATCGCATGGCGTGCGCGGCTGGATCAAGGTGGTGCCCGGGCGGGGGGTCGGCGAAACGCTCGCCGGCGCGCGCGAGTGGTGGATCGCCGCGGCGCCCTACGAAGTGAGCGAGGCGAGACCGCACGGCGCCACGGTGCTCGCGAAGCTGGCGGGACTCGAAACGCGCGAGCAGGCGCTTGCGCTGAAAGGCGAGCGCGTTTCGCTCGAGCGCGCGGCGCTCGGCGAGCCGGCCGAAGGACATTTCTTCCTCACCGATTTGATCGGCCTGGAAGTGCGGAACGAGGCGGACCAGATCCTCGGCACCGTAAGACAGTGGTTCTCGAACGGTGCGCAGGATCTGATGGAAGTGGCGGGTGAGCGGACGCGGCTCATCCCGTGGGTTCGGGCGATCGTCAAGGACGTCGACCTCGAGGAGCGGCGCATCGTCGTCGATTGGGACGCGCAGTGGTGATGCGCTTCGACGTGGTGTCGCTCTTCCCGGAAATGTTCGCGGCGCTCGCCGAGTACGGCATCACGAGCCGCGCGCGGCAAGCGGGGCTCTGGCAGTTGCGCACGTGGAATCCGCGCGATTTCACGAGCGACAACTACCGGACGGTGGACGACCGGCCCTACGGCGGCGGACCCGGAATGGTGATGCTGGCCGAGCCGCTCGAGCGGGCGCTCGACGCCGCGCAGGCGGCCGGCGGCGGACGGGTGATCTACCTCTCGCCGCAGGGAAGGCGGCTCGATCACCGCAAGGTGCTCGCGCTCG
>JBHELS010000398.1:0-3390 GCA_046263015.1 Burkholderiales bacterium
ACGCCCATCGCGCGGGCGAGCTTGCGAAGGAGGAGCACCGAGATGTTGCCGCGGCCCGCCTCGAGCTGCGCGAGGTAGCGCTCCGAGACGCCGGAGGCGGCGGCGAGACTCTTTCGGCTCATCGCATGCTCGGCGCGCCAGCCGCGCACGCGCTCGCCGAGCCGCGCGAGATAGGCGTCGTCCTGTTGCTGGAGGGAGAGGGGCGCGTTCACTGGGGCGGCGATGAACTATAATGCTTGACCGGTATTTTAGGCTGCACTATATTGTTAGGTCAATGCGCATCACTATTCTCGTCGGGACGATGACCGGCACGGCGCAGCTCTGCGCCCAGGAGATGGAGCTGGCGCTGGACGACGGCGAGACCCAGGTGGAGGCGCTCCTCATGGACGGGTTGGACAGCTCCGTGTTCGCGCGCGAGGGCGTCTTCATCGTCTGCACCTCGACTTACGGCCAGGGCGACGTGCCCGACAACGCGCGCGCGCTCTACGAGGACCTGCAGCGGCGACGGCCGGATCTCAAGCAGGTGCGCTACGGCGTATTCGGCTTGGGCGATCGCACCTATGCCGAGACCTTCAACTACGGGCCGAAGCGCTTCGACGACATCCTCGCGGAGCTTGGGGCGACGCGCATCGGCGAGCGACACCAGCACGACGCATCGAGCGGGGTCCTGCCGGAGGAGACGGCCGTCGAGTGGTGCCAACAATGGGTCTCTAAATTGCAGGAGGGGAACAGAGCTCCTGTTTAGGCGATCCAAGCGACCATGCGTGCACTCAAATGGACGGGCGGCATCCTCCTCGCGCTCCTCCTCGCGCTCGCGCTTTTCCTCGCTTTCGGCCTCTCGACGCTAAAAGGTCCAATCACCCGCGCGGTCAGCAAGGCGACCGGCCGCGAGCTTGTCATCGACGGGCGCCTGAAGCCCGTTTGGAGCTGGGTACATCCGCGCTTTCGCGCTGAAAAAGTGACCTTCGCCAATCCCGAGTGGGCAAGCGAAGAGCTGATGTTCCAGGCCGATGCGGTGGACGCGAGCGTCGCGCTTCTGCCGCTCCTCATCGGTCATGTCGTGCTTCCCGAGGTGCATCTCAGCCGGCCAATCGTCAACCTCGAGATCGACGAGGATGGCCGAAAGAATTGGGTGATCGAGAGCGATCGACAGAAGCAAGGCAGCTCGCGCCTCTCGATTCGCGCCCTGACCTTCGATGAGGGACAACTGCGCTACATCGATGGCGAGCGCGACACGGACCTCGACGTGGCGCTCAGCACCGACGCGCAAGGTGTGTCCTTCAAGGCGAGCGGGACTTACAAAGGCTTGCCGGCAAGCGCCGAGGGACGGGGCGCTCAGGTGCTCGGCCTGAAGGACGCGGACGACCCGTACCCGATCGACGCGACCGCGAAGGTTGGCGGCACGAGCCTCAAGGCGAAAGGCACGCTCACCAATGTGGCGCAGCTCTCGGCGCTGAATCTCGACATCGAGCTTCGCGGCAAGACGCTCTCCGAGCTCTACGATGTGCTCGGCGTCGCGCTCCCCGAGACTACCCCGTATGTAACGCGCGGGCGGCTGGTGAAGGGCGAGAAGATGATCGCGTACGAAAAATTTACCGGCAAGGTGGGTGAAAGCGATATCGCCGGCACCTTGCAATTCGATCTCGGCGGCCGCCGCGCTTTCATGCACGGCGAGCTCGAATCGAAAGTGCTCGACCTCGGCGATCTCGGCTTCGTGGTCGGCACGGGCGAGACGCGCGAGGGTGGCCGGGTGCTGCCGAACATGCCGTTCGACTCGGACCGCTGGGATTCGCTCGATGCCGATGTGCGCATCAGGGCGGGCAGCATCCAGCGCCCGAAGCAGCTGCCGCTCGAGCACCTCGCCGCGCATATCGTCATGCGCGACAAGGTGATGACGCTCGATCCGCTCGAGTTCGGCATCGCCGGCGGCAAGATCGCGGGCCAGGTGAAGCTCGACGGCCAGAAGGAGCCGATCGCGGCGGCGGCCAATCTGCGCGTGCGCGATCTCTCCTTGCCAAAGCTTTTCCCGACAGTCAAGGAAGGCCAGGCGTCGATCGGCGACATCAATGGTCTGATCGAGCTTACCGGCCGCGGCGACTCGGTGGCCGAGATGCTCGGCGCTTCGACCGGCAAGGTGGGCCTTTATCTCGATGGCGGCAAGATCAGCCGTTTCATGATGGAGCTCGTGGCGCTCGACCTCTGGGGCGCCGCGCGCGTGAAGATGAAGGGCGACGAGCCCATCGGCATCCGCTGCGGGATCGCCGATTTCGGCGTGAAGAACGGTGTCATGAACACCAACGCCTTCGTCTTCGACACCGACGTCGTCGACGTCGAAGGCTCCGGCAACGTAAACCTGAAGAGCGAGGGGCTCGATCTCACGCTCAACCCGCACCCCAAGGATCGCTCGATCGCCTCGCTCAATTCGCCGCTCTATATCCGCGGCAGCTTCGGCGCACCGAAGGTGGCGCCGGACTGGAAGAAGCTCGGCAAGAAAGGCGTGGGCGCGGTCGTCATGGGTCTCCTCAACCCGCTTCTCGCCGTCCTTCCGCTCATGCAGGAGGGCAAGGACAAGGAAAGTCCGTGCGGGGCGCTCATCGCCGAGGCGACGAAATCCGCCAAGCAGTCGGCGGCCGATGCTAAGGCCGGCAAGCCACGCCCACCCGCCGTGCAGGACGCGAAGAAGGGCGACAACGCCGCGGCCGGTGGCGACCACCCGAGGGCCGAGCGCCCGCCGCGCAAGCCCGGCCCGCCGGCCGCCGCGACGCAGTAGGACGCACGAGCGCCGGTATCATTGCCGGCATGCCGGTGTCCCACATAGAGCATTTCCTCGTCGCCGCCGACGACATCGACGCGACGCGCGACTGGTACGCACGCGTGCTTGGCATGCAAAGCGGCCCGCATCCCGACTTTGGTTTTCCCGTGCATTGGATGTACGTGAACGGCGTCGACGTCGTGCACATCGGCCCGAGCGCAAGACAGGCGGGCGAGATCCAGCGCAAATATCTTGGCCGCACATCGCAAGCATCCGACGAGGGCACGGGCGCGATCGACCACATCGCTTTGCGCGCCACCGGATTGCGCGCCATGCTCGAATACTTAAAGAGAGAAAAGATCGCTTTCAGCCAGCGGCGCGCGAACGGCCAGGCGCTCTTCCAGCTTTTCCTGTACGACCCGAACGGCATCAAGATCGAGCTCAACTACGCGGCCGAGGAAGCGGAAGGCATCGCGCCGGAGCTCATGGCTTCCGACCTGATCGCGCAGCGTTGATCTGGCGCGCTCTTCTGCTCTTGCTGTTCGCCGGCACGGCGATCGCGCAGTCGTATCCGGCGCGGCCGGTAAAACTGATCGTGCCTTTCCCGCCGGGCGGCAACACCGACATCGTCGGGCGTC
>JBHELS010000399.1:0-12094 GCA_046263015.1 Burkholderiales bacterium
AGCGCTGGAATGACCAGGATGCCGGCGGCTTGGGCGGGCGTCATTACGATGCTGAGAAGGCCCATGCTAACAGTGGGCAATCCCAGTCCGAGTACGCCCTTGATGCCTCCAGCGAGCAGGAATACAGCAGCGATGAATACGGCGAGGATAAATTCGGACATCTGCGCGGCTGGGGTTAATCGTCAGGTGGATAGCATCACTACGGTAATTGATGTTGATTTACGCTACCCACGCGCGCTACTTTTGCGGCGAGTTGCGTGATACAAGGCAGCATCTCGTACTGCAGCTACCGCGGAGCGCCTCCTCGGTCGATGGATTATCGAACTCGTACCAAGCGACACTGATGTTCGCACGCGGCCTAACGTTCTGCCGCACGCGGCGAGCGCGGCGCAGTCACTCGCCATGTCGCAGATTTCGCCTGCGCAACAACCTCGCGAAATGGATGAATACCAGAACAGATGCAAACAGCATCAACCAATCACGCGCCGCGTGCGATTCGCGAAAGTCATGGAACGCAAGCCAGTTAATGGCTATGAGCAAGAGCGTGACGACGGCGATAAGTAGATAGTCTGATTTCAACATCTTCAATTCTCCGGCAAGGCGACAAGCCAAGCGCCCAATCCCTGTAGCGCTGCCTAACGTCCGGCTTCAGGCGCGCCCCTTTTGCGCGTCGGCTGCAAGCCGTTGTTAGGTGGCACGCCGCAATCGGCCCAAAGCGGTCATTCGATCACCTTGTCGGCGCGCAACAGCAGGTCCTTTGGAATAGGTTGGCCGAGTTGCCTCGCGGTCTTCATGTTGATCACCAGTTCGAGGATCATGGGCTGCTCTACCGGCAATTCACTCGGCTTCGCTCCCTTGAAAATCTTGTCCACGTAGGCTGCCGCTCGTCGGGTGAACGCGGCATAGTTTTGGCCATAACCGAGTAATGCGCCTGCCTCCACATAGACTCGCGTGCTTCCCACGGAAGCCATGCGATGCTTCAGCGTCAATTGGGCAATCTGTTTCGCCTCACTTTCGAGCATACCGCTTGGCAGAAGAATGATTGATCTAACGCGTTTCCGGACCAACGATGCTATCGCACTCGCAATGTGGTTCGCGGTCGGAGCGTAGCCAGCCGCAACCTTGACTCCAATCTTTTGCGCCGCGCTCTCGATGCTGCTGACGTAGCCCTGGGCCGTCGGCTGATTGAGATCGGCAAGAATTCCGATGCGATCGATCGGAGCGACGCGGCGGGCTAACTCCAACCATTTAGGCGCGATCTCGGCGTTGGCCAGAGATAAGCCGGTGATGTTGCCGCCCGGCTGGGCAAGCGATGCGACAAATCCGCTTCCGACGGGATCTCCGACGATAGCCATTACCACGGGAATCGTCGAGGTTGCTCGCCTTAGCGCCTCTACGGCAGGAGTACCGCCGGCGACTAGCACGTCCACCTTTTGACTAACTAGCTCGGCGGCCAGTGCCGGCAGACGGTCGAAGTTACCTTCGGCGGATCGCCACTGAATCACCAAGTTTTTCCCTTCTTCATATCCAAGTTCACGCAGACCCTTCGAGAGTTCGTCGTAGTACGGCTCCCGTCGAGCGGCCGTTAGGAAACCGACTCGCCAAACCTTGGAATTTTGCTGGGCAAACCCGATCCGCCGGATAGCGAGCAGACCGGCTGCAGCCAGTAAGAGCCGCCTGCCTTGCTTATGACCCATGGTTCCTCCTCGCAGGAGCTTACGTGGCTGCGACGGAAGAGGTTCATTAACACGATCTGAATGTCCGCTTTGTCGAAAGCGGACACGGCATCAAGCAATCGCGTTTGAACCTCGGCCTCGCGTTTGCCGCGCCGCATGCGTAGCGGAGCGAGCTCGCGGTCCACAGCGCGCTGTTTAGAGCGCACGGTGCACGTCATGAGGACGCTGTCGACGCGAGAGGGCGCGCGCTTTTGTTTCGGGAGAGGTGAGAATTCGCACAAAGAAAGCTCTATAACTCACGGTATATACTGCACAATACCTGTATGCCGCAGAAGCGCGAGATCGCCGTAGAAGACCTGCGGATCGGCATGTACGTATCCGAGCTGGACCGCCCTTGGCTCGATACAAAATTCGCTTTTCAGGGCTTTCCCATCACTAGCGAAGCCGATCTCGTGCGGCTGCGCCAGACCTGCAAGAAGGTCTTCATCGATCTCGAGAAGGGCTCGGCACCGGACGACTCGGGCGCGCCGGGCGCCATCAGAACGGCGCAGGCGGCCGTGCTCCGCTACCCGCAGAAGGTAAGCGTCGAGCGGGAGCTCGATCCGGCCAAGACCGTGCTGCGCGAATGCAAGCGCGTCCTGGAGAAGACGATTCGGGTCCTCGTCGCCGGCGGCGAGCTCGATGCCGCGGGCGTCAAAAGCTCGGTGGAGAAGATTGCCGACAGCATCGAGCGCAACCCGGATGCGATGCTGCTGCTCACGAAAGTGCGGCAAAAGGACGAGAAGCAGCTCGAGCGGGCGCTCGACGTCTCGGTTCTCATGATGACCTTCGGCCGCTTCCTGCAGCTGCCGCGCGGAGAGCTTGATCTCCTCGGTCAGGCAGGACTGCTGCTCGACATTGGAAAGCTGAAGGTGCCGGATGCGATCCTGCACAAGAAAGGCAGCCCGAATGCGGAGGAGCTGCAGCTCGCAAGGCAGCACGTGATGCACTCAGCCGCCATGCTGAGGGAGATCCGCGGGTTTTCGCCGGAGTTGGTCGACATCGTTCTGCGTCACCATGAGCGCCATGACGGCAGCGGATATCCCGCCGGGCTACCCGGCGCGGACATCGGCATGCTCGGCAGCATCGCCGGTATCGTCGACAGCTACTCGGCGATGACGAGTCAGCGGCCCTATGCGGAACAGATGTCGCCTTCCAATGCGCTAGGCGCGCTGCATAAGGAGCGTGGCACGCTTTATAACGAAGCGCTGGTGGAGCAGTTCATCCAGTGCATCGGAATCTACCCGGTCGGTAGCGTGGTCCAGCTCAACTCGGGCGAGGTGGGCGTCGTGATCGCGCAGAACCGGGTTCGCCGGCTGCAGCCGCGCGTCATGGTGCTGCTCGATGCGCAGTCGAACCCGATCTCGCCGCACCGCATTCTCGACCTCATCAAGGAGCCGAAGACCGCGAGCGGCGAGCCCTACCGGATCCGTCGCACGCTCGAGTCGAGCCAGCTGCCGCTCGACCCGCGGGATTTCTTCCTCTGAGCGCATGAACCGCATCGACACCACCGGGCAGTACACGGGCTTGGGCGAAAAGGCGACCTTTGCGCTCTCTCGTCTGAGTGCGCGCGCGCTTGAGGGGCGGGCCCTCGCCGGGGTCGATGAGCTCCATCTGGAAGATTGCACCAACGCTCTGGAAGCGCTTGCCTGGCCGGCGCCCGACTCGCTCCAGAAGGTCGCGTTGTGGCTCGGCTCGGATTACAGCACCGCGCGGCGCAGGGCGCAGCGCTTGCGCGAAGTGCTTGAGGCATGCGCCACCGTCGCGATCTGCGCCGATCCGGCGCAGACGGGCGCCTTCGTCGGCGCTCTGCAGCGATTCGCTTATCACCTTGCCGAGATGGTGGAGGGACGCTCCGGCGCCGAACCGCCGCGTTCGGATTCCCGCGAGGGTCTGGTGCAACACCTGCAGCGACGCATTGGCTCCGCCGTAGATGGCAAGGGCTTTGGCGTTGCGCTGGTGCATTGCGCTGCGGTCGACCAGATCGACGCGCTGCGCGGGCTTCGCGCCGGCGACATCGTCGTGCAGACGATCACCAACATGCTGCGCCATCAAGTCCTGCGTCCTTCGGACACGGTGGAACCGACCTCCCGCGATGAATTCGCTTGCCTTTTCCATCCGATGCCCTCGGAAGGTGTCGCGATTCTTGCGGCGCAGAAGATTCTTCGCGTGCTGGAGTCGCCGATCGAATTCGGCGAGTTCGCCGTCGCGCCCGAGCCGCATATCGGTCTCGCCTTGTGGCCAGAGCACGGCAAGGACGCCGAGCAGCTCCTTCAGCATGCCAAAGCGGCACTGCGCATCGCGCGTTCCGGCCATGAGCGCATCGCGCTCTACCGGGCTGACAGTCTCGGAACCGACTTCGATGAGTCGCGCTACGCCGCGCGCCTGCGCCATGCCATCGCGAATAACAGCGGCCTTACGCTTTTCTACCAGCCGCAGGCGGATTTCCGTACCGGGCGCGTCATCGGTGCCGAGGCATTGCTGCGCTGGAACGATGAGGAGCTCGGACCGGTCGCGCCCAACGTTGCCGTGGCGGTGGCCGAGTCGACCGGAATGATGAATGACCTGACCCTCTGGGTGATCAACAGCGCGATCCAGCAGTGCGCGAGCTTCCGTAAGGTGCAGTCCGACTTCACCGTGAGCGTCAACATCTCGCCCTCCAACCTTCACGAGGCAGACCTTCCCGCCTATGTCGAACGTGCGCTTCGCACTTGGAACGTGAGCAGCCGTGGCCTGGTCTTCGAAGTCACCGAGACGGCCATCCTCAGCGACCAAAAGGTCGCCATGGAGGCGCTCAATCAGCTAAAGCGCCTTGGCGTCAGCATCGCGATCGACGATTTCGGTACGGGATACTCGTCCATGTACTACCTCGCCCAGATGCCGCTCGACGAGCTCAAGATCGACATCATGTTCGTACGGCAGATGCTGCAGTTGCCGCAGCATGCGAAGATCGTGCGCTCGCTCATCGATCTTGCGCACAACCTTGAATTGAGCGTCGTTGCGGAGGGCGTAGAGGACGAGCCGATCTGGTCGACCCTGCAGCACCTCGGGTGCGAACGCGGGCAGGGCTGGTTCATCGGTAAACCCATGCCCGCCTCGGACCTCGAGCGGCGGATCGAGGGAGCGGACATCAACGTGACGACGGGTGTCGCCGCGCCTAAGACCATAGCAGCGACGCCGGCTCGACGACGCCATCGCCCAAAGGCGACCTGATCTCGGTACGGCGCCCATGTGCGACCGACCGCCCCAACGTCGCCGCGAGCTTTTTCTGGTGGTGCGCGTTCGGCGAACGCAGTCTAGGTGCCGAGGATCGGCGTTTTGCCGCGCCGTGTTGAGCGCGGGGCGGCGTCCGATACAGGAACGCTAGGGGATGGGGACGGCGGAGAGGAGTTCGGCGCCGACGTCCATGCGGCGGGCGGCGTCGTGGGCGGGGCGCAGGCGGTGGGCGGCGACGCCGGGGAGGATCGCCTGTACGTCTTCGGGGATGACTTGCTCGCGGCCTTCGAGCATCGCCCAGGCGCGCGCGGTGTGGACGATGGCGAGCGCGGCGCGCGGCGAGAGCCCGGTCACGTAGTCGGGCGAGCGGCGCGTGTGCGCGACGATCGCCTGCACGTAGTCGAGGAGCGCACCGGAGACGTAGATCTTCTGCACGCTCGCCTGCAGGTCCATGAGCTCGGCGCCCGACAGGCACGGCTCGAGGCTCGAGAGGAGATCGCGCCGGTCGATGCCGGTGAGGAGCGCGCGCTCGGCGCCGCGGTCGGGATAGCCGAGCTCGATCCGCATGGTGAAGCGATCGAGCTGCGATTCCGGAAGCGGGAAGGTGCCGACCTGCTCAGAGGGGTTCTGCGTCGCGATGACGAAGAAGGGCTCGGGCAGTTTTCGCGTCTCGCCTTCGGCGGTGACCTGGTGCTCTTCCATCGCTTCGAGCAGCGCCGATTGCGTCTTCGGCGTCGCGCGGTTCACCTCGTCGGCGAGGATCACGTGGGCGAAGATCGGCCCGGGGTGGAACTTGAAGGCGCCCGTCTCGCGGTCGTAGATCGAGACGCCGATGATGTCGGCGGGCAGCATGTCGCTCGTGAACTGGATGCGCTGGAATTCTAGGCCGAGCGTGCGCGCGAGGACGTGCGCGAGCGTCGTCTTGCCGACGCCGGGCAGGTCTTCGATGAGGAGGTGCCCGCGTGCGAGCAGGCACGCGAGCGCAAGGCGCACCTGCTGCTCCTTGCCGAGAATGATGCCGCTTGCCGCTTCGATCGCGCGATCGATCGGCCCTGAGAGGACGCTCCGTGGCGCTATTTCTGCTTTCTTGAGGAGCATGGCGCCCGATTCTACTTGATGCGATATGATGAAAATGTCATGCCGACGGCCCTCATCACGCATGCCGAATGCCTCAGGCATGACATGGGTGCGCATCATCCCGAGCGGCCCGCGCGGCTCTCCGCCATAGAGGATCAGCTGATCGCCTCGGGGCTCGCGCCGCATCTCGAGCGCCATGAAGCGCCGCTTGCGACCGACGAGCAATTGACGCGCGTGCATCCGCGTGAATATGTGCAAGCGATCCGCGGCATCGCGCCCAGCCGCGGCACGGTCCATCTCGATCCCGACACGGCGATGAGCCCGCATACGCTCGAGGCGGCGCTGCGCGCCGCAGGCGCCGCGGTGCTCGCGACCGACCTCGTGCTCGGCGGCAAGGCCGAGAGCGCCTTCTGCCCGGTGCGCCCGCCCGGGCATCACGCCTGCCGCGCGCGCGCCATGGGCTTCTGCATCTTCAATAACGTCGCGGTGGCCGCGCGCCACGCGATCGCCAAGCACGGCCTCGAGCGCGTCGCGATCATCGACTTCGATGTGCATCACGGCAACGGCACCGAGGACATCTTCTCGGACGACGAGCACGTGGTGATGGCGTCCATCTTCCAGCACCCGTTCTATCCCTATAGCGGCACCGACGATCCGGCGCCCAACATGTACAACGTGCCGCTCGCGGCGGGGTCGGGTGGCAAGGAGCTGCGTCGCGCGGTGAGCGAGGTGTGGCTGCCGGCGCTCGACGATTTCAGGCCCGAGCTCGTCGTCTTCTCGGCGGGCTTCGACGCGCATGTCGAGGACGACATGGCGATGCTGCGCTTCGTCGACACCGACTACCGCTGGGTGACGGAGCAGGTGGCGGAAATCGCGAAGCGCCATGCGCGCGGGCGCATGGTCTCGCTCCTCGAAGGCGGTTATGCGCTCGAGGCGCTCGGCCGCAGCGCCGTGCAGCACCTGCGCGTGCTCGCCGGCCTCAACGCCTAGGCGTCGCCTTCAGAACTCGAGCAGCGTTCGCAGCGTGTCGGCGGCGACCGGCTTGACGATGTGCGCGTCGAAGCCCGCCTCGCGCGAGCGCCGGCGGTCTTCGTCCTGCCCTCGGCCGGTCATGGCGATGATGCGCACGTCGCCGAGCGCCGGATCGGCGCGCACGCGGCGCGCGACGCCGTAGCCGTCGAGCCCCGGCATCGAGAGATCGAGAAGCAATAGCTCAGGCGCGCGCTCGCGCGCGAGCGCGAGCGCCGCCTCGCCGTCGTGCGCGATGTCGACGTCGTGGCCCATGGCGTCGAGCAGGAGCCCCAGGCTTACCGCCGCGTCGACGTTGTCGTCCACCACGAGGACGCGCCGGCGCTCGGCGGCAGCGGAAGAGGCGGGGGCGGCCCGCGCGTTTTGCTCGGCCGCGGCAGGCGCGCTTCCCAGCGGCAGGCGCACGATGAATTCGGCGCCGCGGCCAACGCCTTCGCTTCGCGCCTCGATGGTGCCCTCGTGCAGTTCGACCAGGCGCCGCGCGAGCGTCAGGCCGATGCCGAGGCCGCCGTTCGAAGCGCTCCGTTCCGCCTGCACGAAGAGCTCGAACACCTGCCCGAGCAGCTCGGGGGCGATGCCGGCGCCGTTGTCGCGCACGCGCACCACCGCGGCGCCGTTCTCCCGCCGGGCCGAGAGCGCGATCCGTCCGCCGGGCGGCGTGTACTTGGCCGCGTTGTTGAGGAGATTGGCGATCACCTGCGAAAGCCGCACGGGATCGGCGTGCAGGCGGATGCTCTCGATCGGCAGGTCGAGTGCGAGCTCGTGCTCGCCCGTGTCGATCGCCGGCCGGCTCGTCTCGAGCGCGCTCGCGATCACGGCGCCGAGCTCCACCGCCTCGCGGCGCAGCTCCACCTTGCCGCGGCTGATGCGCGAGACCTCGAGCAGATCGTCCACCAGGCGCACGAGGTGGTTCATCTGCCGCTCCATCATGGCGCGCGCCTGCACCGAGGCGTCGCTTCCCGGCTCGGTGAGGCGCAGGAGCTGCAGCCCGTTGCGGATCGGGGCGAGCGGGTTACGAAGCTCGTGCGCGAGCGTCGCGAGGAACTCGTCCTTTCTGCGGTCCGCCTCGCGCAGCTCGCGGACGAGCCGCGTGCGCTCGTAGGCCGAGGCGACGTAGTGCGTGAGCGCGCGCATCAGCTCGAGCTCATCGGGCTCGAAGCGATCGCGACTGCGGCTCGCAAAGGCGAGCGTGCCGATCGGGCGCTCGCCGCTGACGAGCGGATTGCAGGTGTAGGCACGCACGCCGCACGAGCGCGCAAGCGGCGCCAGCGGATCGTCGGCGCTCGTGAACGGCAGGCGCGCGAAGCGCGCCAATTCGGTCTCCGGAATGCCGGCGGACGAGGCGAGAACGAGCGCGTTGCCGGATTCGGAAACGAGGTAGTGGAAGTAGGCGTCGATGCGAAGCTCCTCGCGCACTCGCTCGTAGATGCCGCGCACCATCGGCTCCTGCTCGGTCTCCGAGAGGAGGTGGGCGGCGGCTTCGTTCAGGAGCTCAAGACGCGCCCGCGATCTCTGGCGCTCGGTGATGTCGCGGAAATACACCGCGACGCCACCGCTCGCGACCGGCGAGGCGCTGATCTCGAGCGAGCGGCCGTAATGCGGATAGAAGTACTCCATGCGCTCGGCGATCCGTTTCGCCATGACCCGCTGGTACATGAGGTCGACGGGATTTCCGACCGCGTGCGGAAAGGCCTCGCGCCAGGTCTTGCCGAGCACCTCGTTGCGATTGCGGTTGAGGAGGCGCTCGGCCGCGGCGTTCATGTAGGTCATCACCCAATTGCGGTCGTAGGCGACGAAGCCCTCCATCAGCCCTTCAAGGTAATCGCTCGTTTCGCTTTTCAGCTGCGCGACGTGCCGCTCGTGCGTCACGTCGCGCGTAATGCAGCGCGTGTTCACGAAGCGGCCGTTCTCGCCCCACTGCACGTTGGAGGTGATGCGCACTTCCTTGATCGCTCCGTCCTTGCAACGAAGCCGCGCCGGATAGTCGCGCAGCGTCTCGCCCGCGGTCAGCCTTCTCAGGATGTCGGCGATCACCTCCGCGTCGGCGTGAAACTCACCGATGTGGCGACCGACGTACTCGTCTCGCCGGTAGCCGAGAAAATCGAGCTCCGCCTGGTTCGCGCGCAGGATGGTGCCGTCGCCGCCGACCCAGTGAAGCGGGATCGCGGCGTTCTCGAAGAAGTCGCTGAGGTCGTGCTCTTGCGGCGTGCGCAGGCTCATCGGGCGAGTGGCATTGTGGAAAGCTTTTCGGCGGCTTTCAACCGCGTCGGGGACTTCCTGACGCCGCTAGGCGTCTGCGGCTACGAGAAGCCGGGCGGCGGCCTCGTCGAACGCCGGCGCCTCGGCGCCTGCGATGTGTATCGCGGGCGCCTCGGCGAGGAGCGGGAAGTTGCGCATTGCCGAGCGCTCGTACGCCGGGTCGTAGTGCTCTGCGAGAAGCCGCGCCACGAACTCGCGCCAGCGGCCGGCTCTCGCGAGCGCTTTCCATTCGTCGATCCTGCCGCGTCCATGGAGCGCGGTGAGGCAGTCGAGCTGCGCGTCGAGCGCGGCGAGGTCGTCGACGAAGTGGCGGTATTCATCGAGAAGGAGCGTGACGCGCGCCTCGAGATCGGTGCGCAAGGCGAGGCAGCGCGAAGCGCGCATGCGCGCGATCAGCGCTTCGGGCACCTGGAGCTCGCCGATCTTCTTCGACTCGCCCTCGACGAACACGGGCTCCGCGCGATCGAACGCTTGCAGCTCGGCGAGAAGCTGGCTCTCGAACCATTTCTGCGTCGGTTGCGGCTCGCCCGGGACGCCGCCCAGCACGGAGCCGCGATGCGCCGCGAGCCGCTCGAGATCGAGCACCTGGCGGCCCGTGCGCGCGAGCGCCGCGAGAAAGCGGCTCTTGCCGCTTCCTGTCGGTCCGTGCACGACGATGAATTCGAGCTCCGCCGGAAGCTGCGCGAGCTCCTCGACCACCCAGCGCCGATAGGCGCGGTAGCCGCCCGGCAGCGTCTCCGCGCGCCAGCCGATCTCCCGCAGGATGTGCGCCATCGCGCCCGAGCGCTTGCCGCCGCGCCAGCAATAGACGAGCGGCCGCCAGCTTTTATCTTTTCCGCGGAAGCGCTGCTCCACATGCCGCGCGACATTCTTCGCGACGAGCGCGCCGCCCAGCTTCTTCGCTTCGAAGGGCGACACCTGCTTATAGAGCGTACCGACCTGCTCGCGCTCGGCGTCGTCGAGCACCGGCGCAGAGACCGCGCCGGGAACATGGTCGAGCGCGTATTCCGCGGGCGTGCGCGCGTCGATGACGGTGTCGTAATCCTTGAAATTCACCGGGGCCTAATATAACGTCGCAGGTCCCCATGTTCCTCCTCCAGCGACTCGTCTCCGCGAGCTGCCGTTCGCTTGCCGCGATGATCGGCTGCGCGCTATCGCGCGGCCGTCGCGGAAGAGGAGGACAGTCGGGAAGTCCCGACGATGCGCACGCGACCATTCCTGCGGTCGCGCTCCGCCGCCTTCGTCTTTCCCCAGGAGCGATCCATGAATCGTAGACATTTCCTTCAGTCGAGCACCGCCGCCGTCGTTGCCCAGTCGTTGCCCTTGACCGCGCTTCGCGCGCAACAGGGCTGGCGTACTTTTGAGACCGTGACGCGCGTCGAGGTGATCGACTCATTCGGCGTCGCGCGTGCCTGGGTGCCGCTGCCGCTCGAGGCGGACACGCCCTGGCACAAGACGATCGGCAATTCCTGGTCCGGAAATGCGACGCGCACGAACATCGAGCACGACGGCAAGTACCGCCTGTCGATGCTCTACGCCGAATGGAACACGAGGGAGATGAATCCGGTGGTCGAGGTGACGAGCCGCTTCATGACGCGCGATCGCGCGGTGGATTTTTCGCAGGCCTCGAGCGGCGAGGATCTCTCGGCGACCGAGCGCGCTTTCTACACTTCGCCGACCGAGCTCATTCCCACCGACGGCATCGTGAGGAAGACGGCGCTCGACATCACGCGCGGTGCCAAGAGCGACTTGGACAAGGGCCGCGCCATCTACGAATGGATCGTTGACAACACCTTCCGCGACCCGAAGACGCGCGGCTGCGGCGTCGGCGATGTGCGCACCATGCTCGAGAGCGGCAACCTCGGCGGCAAGTGCGCCGATCTCAACGCGCTTTATGTCGGTCTCGCGCGCTCGGTCGGCCTGCCGGCGCGCGATATCTACGGCATTCGCGTCGCCCCCTCCAAGTACGGCTACAAGAGCCTCGGCGCCGGGACGGCGAACGTGAGCAAGGCGCAGCATTGCCGCGCCGATTTTTTCGCGCGCGGCCATGGCTGGGTCCCGGTCGATCCGGCGGACGTGCGCAAAGTGGTGCTCGAAGAGCCGCCCGGCAATCTCGCGCTCAACGATGCCAAGGTCCGCGCGGCGCGCGAGCGGCTTTTCGGCAGCTGGGAGATGAACTGGCTCGCCTACAACATGGGGCACGACGTGAAGCTGCCGTACGCGACCAAGGCGCCGGAGCTTCCCTTCCTCATGTACGTGAATGCGGAAGCCGACGGCGAGCTTCGCGATCAGCTCGAGCCGGAAAGCGTTCGCTACGCCATCACCTCGCGGGAGATCGGCGCCTGATGCCGCGCCTCCTCGCGGCCGTGCTTCTCGCGGCGGCAGCGTGCGCCGTGTCGGCGGCCGAGCTCAAGCGCTGGGACGGCGGCGCGACGCCGCCGCTTGCGCTCGAGGATATGCAAGGACAGCCGCACCGCCTTGCCGACTACCGCGGCAAGGTGGTGCTCGTCAATTTCTGGGCGACCTGGTGCGAGCCCTGCCGCGAGGAGATGCCGTCGATCGAGCGGCTGCGAAGCTCACTCAAGGGCCAACCGTTCGAAGTGCTGGCGGTGAACCTCGCCGAGCCGCTCTCGCGCATCGAGAAGTTCGTCGCGCAGATGCCGCTTGGCTTTCCGCTTTTGCGCGACCGCGACGGCGCCGCGGGCAAGGCGTGGAAGGCGAAGCTCTTGCCGGCGAGCTTTCTCATCGGCCGCGACGGCCGCATCCGCTATGTCGCCTACGGCGAGCTCGACTGGTCG
>JBHELS010000400.1:0-4407 GCA_046263015.1 Burkholderiales bacterium
GCGCCGAAGACGATGAAGCCCGGATCCTTGAGCCGCGGCAGCTCCTCCTCGGCCGGAATGTGCGCGATCGTCACATACGTGCCCTGCCAGCCGATGCGCCGCAGCGCCTCGAAGGTGCGCACTTCGGACACCCACGGGGACCAGGCATAGACAAAATTCGGGTTCGCATCATTGAGCTTGGTAGCAAACGGGGTGTAGTCCGGCGCGGGCGGCGGCGAGATCTGCGTCTCGACCGGCGTCATACCCATCTCCTTGCTGAGCTTCGCCGCGTACTCCATCTCGGCGCGCGAGATTGGGATCGCCATGCCGGCGAAGCCGATGCGCACCGGTTCCTTGGCCAGCGCTTTTACGAGCGTCATCGCCATGCGGCTGTCGTAGCCCGGCGTGAAGGCGGTGGTACAGAACTGCAGCTCATCGGCCGGCGGGTAGACCTCCTTTGGGCAGACGGCACCGGCGAATAGCAGCGGCACGTGGGTGCGCTTGGTCTCCGCCACCATCGGCGCATAAGTGGACGAGAGACTCGTGTTGATCACCATCAGCACGTTGTCTTGCGTGAGGTAGCGCTTCACGTCCGCAGCCGCCTTGGACGGCTCGCCGCTGTTGTCCTGGATGATGAGATTCACTTTGCGGCCGCCGATGCCGCCCTTGGCGTTCAGCGTGTCGATGTAGAGCTTGATACCTTCGACGACGGGCGCATACACATTGGCGTTCGGGCCGGTGAGCGCGCCGGAAAGCCCGATCACGTACGCATCCTGCGCGAACGCCGGACACGCACTAAATAGGGACAGGAGCAGCCAGCGTTTCATTTTTCCCTCCTCTAGGTTGAAAGCGTCTCTCCGACTTCCGCAGCGACCAACTTCTCCTCGCGGTCGTCGTACATGGATTCGACCAGCGCGGCGAACCGCTGGTACATCTGCGTGCGCTTCACCTTGCGGGTGGGCGTGACCGGCTCGCCTTCCTCCTCCGGATCGAGGGCCTTCGGCAGGATGCGGAAGCGCTTCACCTGCTCGACCCGCGCAAGTTCGCGATTGGCGCGCGCGATTTCGCCGCCGATCAGCTTCGCCACGTCGGCGTGCTCCGCGAGGCTCGTGAAACCGGTGTATCCGATATTGCGGCTGCGCGCCCAGTCGGCCACGGCATCGAAGTCGATTTCGACGAGGGCGGTAAGGTATTTGCGCGCATCTCCGTACACCATGACCTCGGCGATATAAGGACTCGCCCGTAGCGTGTTCTCGATTTGAGTTGGCGAAAGCGTCTTGCCGCCCGCGGTGACGATGAAGTCGCGCGCGCGGTCGACGATGCGCAGGCAGCCATCGCGCCAGTCGCCGACGTCGCCCGTGCGCAGCACTCCTTCATGCGGCGGCTGACCCCAATAGCCTTCGTAGAGATCCGGACCGGTGACCACGATCTCGCGCTCGGTCGAGAGCTCGACCTGCCAGCCGCGCACGACGGTGCCGACGTTGCCCGGGCGTGGAAACGGTCCTCGCTGTCCGCTGATGAAGGCGCCCGCGGTCTCTGTCTGCCCGTACGCCTCCACCACGTTCACGCCCCAGATCTGCCACAGCGCCATGGTCTCGGGCGCTAGCGGCGCGCCACCCGAGAGGAGCAGCTCGACTCGATCGAGCCCAAGCTTGTTGAGGATCGGCTGGAACGCGAGCGTGCCCGCCACCTCCTGCAGAAAGGCGGTAATGGGCCCCGCCGTCCCGTTCCAGCGCGCAGCCGCGCAGCGTCGGCCGATGCGCATTGCGGCGTCGTAGGCGACGCGCTTCGCGCGCGACGTATTGCTGAGCGCGACGAGCACTTGCGACGCGAATTTCTGCAGGTAACGCGGCACCGTAAAGAGCACGGTGGGCGCGACCTCGAAGAGCGTCTGCGGCAGGTCCTCGATGCCTTCGCCGAAGTGCGGCACCAGGCGTGAGAGCAATGGCACCGTGATGCCGAGGTCACGGCCGAAGATATGGCAAAGCGGCAGGTAGACGACCGTGCGGTGCTCGTTCTCCGCGAGCGTTGGGTAATGGTCGATGACCGTGTAGGCGGCGGCGAGGTGCCGGCCGTGCGAGATGACGGCGCCCTTTGGATTTCCGGTGGTGCCCGATGTGTAGACGATGAACGCCGGCGACGTGGGATCGAGCCGCGCGGCAAGCGCTTCCAGCATCGCGACGCCGTCGCCCTCGACTAGAAGATCGGCGAAGCGACGCAGCAGCGGATGCCGATACGCGAACATCGCCGAGTCGTCGATGACGACGATCGCTTTCAGTCCCGGCAGGCGCTCGACGATCGACAGCAGCTTGTCGACGTACTCCTGATCCTCGGCGATAAAGACGCTCGCCCCTGCATCGCGCATCTGGTACTCGAGCTCGGACACCGAAGCGGTCGGATAGACGCCGAAGCTGATGGCGCCTGCCGCCTGAACTGCGAGATCGCAAAGCAGCCATTCCTCGCACGCGTCGCCCATGATGGCGACCCGCTCGCCGGGATTGAGGCCGAGGCGCTGCAGGCCAGCGGCGAGTCGGCCGACACGCGATGCGTAGTCGTGCCAGGTCCGCTCTTCATAGAGGCCCAGGTTCTTGGCGCGGTACGCGACCCCGACAGGCTCGCGGCGCGCGCGCTCGGCGAGGAGTTGCGGCGCGGTACGCCGGCGAAGCTCCTCGAACCTAGACACTGCCCCAGACCTCGCGCGCGACCTGCAGGACGAGCTCCAGCTTGCGGCGCGTATCGTCTTCGGTCACGGTCTGCCCGGCGCCGCCGCCGCTCGAGAAGCCGCACTGCGGCGAGAGGCCGAGCTGCTCGAGCGGCACGTGCTTCGCCGCCTGGTCGAGGCGGCGCTTGAGCGCGTCCTTGCTCTCGAGCACCGGGGTTTTGGTCGAGACGAGGCCGAGGACGACGCGCTTGCCTTTGGGCACATAGCGCAGCGGCGAGAAGTCGCCGGCGCGCTCGGTGTCGTATTCCAGGCAGTAGACGTCCGCATTCAGCCGATTGAAAAGCGCGTCGGCAACCGGCTCGTAGCCGCCCTCGGCCATCCAGGCACCCTTCAGGTTCCCGCGGCAAAGATGGATGGCGACCGTCATCCCAGCCGGCTTGTCGACGATCGCCTGGTTGAAGAGCTTCGCGTAGCGCTCGGTGAGCTCGTCAGGATCCTCGCCACGCGCCACCACGTCCTTGCGTGCATTCCGGTCGCAGTTACAGGGGAGCGCCGTATCGTCGAGCTGCAGGTAGGCGCAGCCTTCGGCGGCGAGCTCGGCGATCTCCTCGCGATACAGGCGCACGAGGTCGGCGAGGAATGCCTCCCGGTCCTGGTAGACGCTCGTCTCGAATGCCTGTGGACCGAGGAACCAGTGCATCACATCGGGCGCCGCCATGGTCACTTTCGGCACGCCGCGCTTCACCACGCCCTTCAGGAAGCGATAGTCGTCGGCGACGATGCGTTGCTTGCGCCGCAGCTTCGCCTTGGCATAGGGCGAGGACGCGACGCCAAGCACGCCGGACTCATTGCGAAAGCCAAGCGTGCCGTCGCGCAGCGCGAAGCCCTCCACCGCGTCGATGAAGCCGGCGGACCAGCTGCGCCGCCGAAACTCGCCATCGGTGACGCTCGGCAGGCCAAGCGACTCCTGGAACGCGACGATCTCGCGGATGGCATCGTCCTGCGCGGCACGGAAGCGCGCATCGTCCAGCTTGCCAGCCTTGTGCGCGCGTGCCGCGTCGATGAGGCGCGGCGGGCGCACGAAGCTGCCGATGTGCTCGGCGCGAAACGGTGGTTTCATGGCGGGCCTTCTCCTCGCGCCGGATTCTATAGGCACAATAGAAGCGCGACGCCATGACCGCCATCCGCTTTCGCGCCGACCATATCGGCAGCCTGCTGCGCCCGAAGGATCTGCGCGAAGCATTCCGCGCGCATGCGGAGAAGCGCATCCCCGAAGCGCACTTGCGTGCCGCGCAGGACGACGCCATCCGCCAGGTGGTGCGCTTGCAGGAAGAATGCGGCCTGGGGGTAATCACCGACGGCGAGTTCCGTCGCGTTTCCTACTGGGAGAAGTTCGTCCGCCTGACGCGCGGTCTCGAGGTGAAGGACGCGATATTCACCTTCCACGACGCGGCCGGACATGAATCGAAGTTCACGGCGCCTTACGTCTCGGACAAGGTGGCGCGGCGGGCGCCGATCACGCTCGACGAATTCGACTTCGTATCCCGGCAGACAAGCCGCACGGCGAAGATCACGATGCCCGCGCCCTCGACGATGCATTTCTATCGCCTCAGCGATTGGGGCAGCGCCTACCGTGACGCCGAGGCGTTCTTTGCCGATCTCGGACGCGTGTACCAGATGGAGATCGCCGAGCTGGCGCGCGCCGGCTGCCGCTATGTCCAGCTCGATGAGGTGGCCGTGGCGATCCTCTGCGATCCCGCGGCGCG
>JBHELS010000401.1:0-5203 GCA_046263015.1 Burkholderiales bacterium
CAAATTGCAGATGCGCGGGCCGCCGAACGCGTGGGCTGCGAACGCAGACTTCAACGGCGTCGAGCTGCACGAAAAAGTGATGCTGCCCTTCTACGACCGGTTCCTGAAGGGAAAAGAGAGCGAGTGGGACAAGCGTCCGGCCGTTGAATACTTCGTGCGCGGCGCGAACGTCCTGCGCTCGGCCGACACGTGGCCGCCTGCCGGCGTCAAATACCGCAGCTGGTATCTCAACGCCGACAAGTCAGGCAGTGTCACTTCGCTCAACGACGGCGGCCTCTCCACCGCGCAGGCGGGCGGCGCCGAGGACACGTCTTACAACTATCCGAATCCCGGCTGGGTGAGCGGCGTCGTGGGCTTCGGACCTTCCGGTCCGCCGAACTTCGATCCCGCGCGGCGCGTATTGACGTTCACGAGCGCACCGCTCGAAAAAGACTTCGAGATCGCGGGCCCGATCAAGCTCGTCCTCTATGCCTCGTCGACGCAGCGGGACACCGATTTCATTATCAAGCTGTCGGAGCAGTATCCGCAGTCTTCCGACGATCGCGCGAAAGGCATCAATCCTGCGTTCCAGGTGGTGACCAAGGGCTGGCTGCGCGCCTCGCATCGCGCCTTGGATGAGAAGCACAGCACCGAGATGGAGCCTTATCACTTGCACACCAGGCCCGAGCCGCTCAAGCCGGGCGAGGTCTATCGCTTCGATATCAGCATCGAGCCCAACGCTTTCCGGTTCAAGCAGGGAAACCGCATCCGGCTCGAGATCGTGAATGGCGATTCGCCGATCACCGATGTGCTCTGGACGCATTACTACCAGCCGGACAAGATCGGTCAGGACACGCTCTACCACAGCATGAAATACCCGTCGGCGCTCGTGCTGCCGGTCATGGAATAGGAGGCGATGATGAAGCGTCTCGGCGCATTGCTGCTCGCAGCAGCCTTGACTACCGGCGCCGCCGCGCAGACGGTGAAGATTGGCGTCGTCAATACGTTCACGGGGCCCCAGGCGATGTTCGGCGAGATGACCGACCGGGCGTTCAAGCTCTACCAGAAGCTGCACGACAAAGATTTGCCGGCTGGCGTGAAGCTCGAGATCCTGACGCGCGACGACGGCGGGCCCAATCCGGACAAGGCGCGGCAGCTCGCCCAGGAGCTCGTGGTGCGCGATCGCGTGCAGCTTCTCGCCGGCGTCGCGTTCACGCCGAACGCGCTCGCGATGGCGCCGCTCGCGACGGAGGCAAAGATCCCGCTGATCCTCACCAACGCGGGTACCTCGGTCGTCACGACACGGTCGCCTTACATCGTGCGCTTTTCCTTCACGCTGTGGCAGTCGTGCGTGCCGCTCGGCGAATGGGCGGCGAAGAAATTCAAGCGCGCGTATACGCTCGTCGCCGACTACGCACCCGGCCAGGACGCCGAGGTGGCGTTCGCGCAAGGCTACAAGGCAGGCGGCGGCGAGATCGTTGGCTCGGTGCGCGTGCCGTTGCAGAATCCGGACTTCGCGCCCTATATGCAGCGCGTGAAGGATGCCAAGCCCGACGCGTTAATGGTCTTCGTCCCCGCCGGCAAGACTTCCACCTCGGTGATGAAGACATTCGCCGATCTCGGCCTCGGGGCCGCCGGCATCAAGCTGATCGGGCCGGGCGACATCACCACCGATGAGGAGCTGCCGAATATGGGCGATGTTCCGCTCGGCGTCACCACCGTTTTCCATTACTCGGCGGCGGCTGAGCGTCCCGCCAATCGGCGTTTCGTCGAAGCGTGGAAGAAGGAGTACGGCGCGCAAAGCACGCCGAACTTCGCCGCCGCGGCGGCATGGGACGCGATGGACGCGATCTTCCACGTCGTCAAGGCGCAGAAAGGGAAAATCGATCCCGATCGCACCATGGAGCTCCTCAAGGGCTACCGCAATCCCGACAGCCCGCGCGGGCCGATCGCCATCGACCCAGAGACGCGCGACATCGTCCAGAACGAATACTTGCGCGAAGTGCGCAAGGTGAACGGCCAGCTTGCCAATGTCGAGCTCGAGACCGTCGCCACGGCGGTCAAGGATCCCTGGAAAGAGATGCAGAAAAAGAAATGACCCGCATACAGACCACCCACGTCGGCAGCCTGCCGCGGCCGCACGATCTTCTCGACCTCATGAAAGCGCGGCTCGCCGGCCAGTCGCACGACCGCGAGCATTATGAAAGCCGCGTGCGCAGCGCGGTCCTCGATTGCGTGCGCAAGCAGGTCGATTGCGGCATCGACATCGTTGCCGATGGCGAGCAGTCGAAGCCCGGCTTTTTCACCTATATACGGGAGCGCCTCGCCGGCTTCGAGCCGCGTCCCGGAAAGAAAGTGCCGTTTTTCGATGCCGAGAGGCAGGCATTTCCCGAGTACTATGAGCAGTACTTCGCGCGGGCGATGACCGGCGGTTCGATCGCACCGGTCGTGCCGATGGTCTGCACCGGCCCTGTCAGCTACAAAGGCGAGGAAGCGCTTAAGCGCGACATCGAAAACCTGAAGGGCGCGCTTGCGGCGAGCGGCGCCCATGCGGCATTCATGCCCTCGGTCGCGCCGAGCGGCGCGGGCAGCAACGAGTTCTACAAGAGCGACGAGGAATTCTTCTTCGCCGTGGCGGACGCGATGCGCCACGAGTACAAGGCGATCGTCGACGCCGGCTTCTATCTGCAGATCGACGATCCGTTCATGACGGACAATTTTTCCGACTTGACGCTCGACGAGCGCCAGCGCCGCCGCTTCGCCGAGATCCATGTCGAGGCGATCAACCATGCGCTTCGCGGTATTCCGGCGGAAAAGGTGCGCTTTCATACCTGCTACGGCATCAACGAAGGGCCGCGCGTGCACGATCCGGCACTCGGCCAGGTCGCGCCGTTCTTCCTCAAGGTCAAGGCGGGCGCCTATTCCTTCGAAGCGGCGAACGCCCGTCACGAGCACGAATATCACTAC
This sequence comes from Burkholderiales bacterium, assembly GCA_046263015.1. Classification (GTDB taxonomy): domain Bacteria; phylum Pseudomonadota; class Gammaproteobacteria; order Burkholderiales; family SG8-39; genus SCGC-AG-212-J23. The sequence goes on from JBHELS010000401.1 coordinate 2,947, forward strand.
TGGGAAAACGCCAAGCTGCCGGACGACAAGTTACTAGTGCCGGGAGTCATTACCCACGCGAGCAACATCGTCGAGCACCCCGAGCTCATCGCCGAGCGCCTCGCGCGCTTCGCGCGCATTGTCGGGCCGGAGCGGGTCATTGCAAGCGCCGATTGCGGCTTCTCGTCGCAGGCGACGTACAAGCCGGAAGTCCATCCCAGCGTCATCTGGGCCAAGTTCAAGGCGATGTCCGAAGGCGCGCGCCTCGCGAACAAAATGATGGGGAGCAAATCGTGAACAGATTCGGCATTGGCCAGGCGGTGCGGCGCGTGGAGGACCAGCGCTTTCTCACCGGTCGCGCGCGCTACGTGGACGATATCCAGCTGCCGCACATGCTGCATGGCGCGGTGGTCATGTCGCCGCACGCGCACGCGCGGATCAAAAGCATCGACGCGAGCGCCGCGCTTGCCATGCCGGGCGTTCATCTGGTGCTCACCGGCGCCGACGCGCAGCGCGAGAAGCTGGGCGGCATTCCTCCGCTTTTCATGCCCGAGGACATGGGCGGCCCCAAGGGCTATCGCACGTTCCGGCCGCTGCTCGAGGCGACGAAGGCCCGCTACGTTGGCGACCGCATCGCGTTCGTGGTCGCCGATACGCCGGAGCTCGCTCGTGTGGCCGCGGATCAGGTGCAGGTGGATTACGAGCCGCTGGCCGCGGCCGTGACGGCGGATGCCGCCGCGAAGGAGGGCGCGCCGAAAGTCTGGGATGACAATCAGGCAGGGAACCTCGCCTTTCCGCTCATGATGGGCAACAAGGACGCGACCGATGCGGCGTTCGCCAAGGCGAAGCACGTCGTCTCCGTGCGCCTCTATAACAACCGAATCACTGCCAATACGATGGAGCCGCGCTCGACGATCGGCGATTACAGCCGTGCGGACGAGGCGTACACGCTCTACACGAGCTCGCAGAACCCGCACGGCGTGCGCTCCATCGTCGCCGGTGCGGTGTTCCACATGCCGGAGACGAAGCTCCGAGTCATTTCCCCCGATGTCGGCGGCGGCTTCGGCATGAAGGGCGATATTTATCCGGAGGACGGCCTCGTCCTCTGGGCGTCGCGCAAGCTCGGCCGCCCGGTGAAGTGGGTCGGGACGCGCACCGAATCGCTCCTCGGCGACAACCACGGCCGCGACCAGTTGATCAGCGCCGAGATGGCGCTCGATGAGAACGGCAAGATTCTCGCGGTGCGCGCTCAGGCGCTGCACGCCGTGGGCGCCTATGTGACGAACGCGGGCGTCGTCCCGGTGCTCTGCGCGCTACGCAACATCCCGAATGTCTACGTGGTGCCGGCAATGCTCGTGATGAGTAAGGCGACTTTTACGCACACCACGCCGCTCGGGCCGTATCGCGGCGCCGGCCGGCCCGAAGCTTCGTACGTCATGGAGCGGCTGATGGACGAGGCGGCGCGGAAGCTCAACATGGATCCGGTGGAGCTGCGCCGTAAAAACTACATCCCGCCGAGCGCCATGCCGTACAACACCACCGCGAACTGGACGATCGGTCAGGCCGTCGGATGGACCTACGACTCGGGCGACTTCGCAAGGCTAACCGATCGCGCGATCCAGTTGGCCGATTGGCCCGGCTTCGCCGCGCGCAAGAAGCAAAGCGAGGCGAAGGGCCGCCTTCGCGGCCGCTCGCTCATCTACTACCTTGAGGACTCGGGCGTCTTCAACGAGCGCATGGAGGTCCGCTTCGATCCGAGCGGCATGCTGACGATCGCCTCCGGCACCCACTCGCACGGCCAGGGGCATGCCACCACCTATGCGCAGCTCGCCTCCGACTGGCTCGGCGTGCCGTTCGAAAACGTCCGCATCGTGCAGGGCGATACCGACGCCGTTGCCTTCGGACGCGGCACTTACGCTTCGCGAAGCGCGATGCTCGGTGGCTCCGCGTTGCGCGCGGCGAGCGACGCGATCATCGAGAAGGCGAAGCACATGGCGGCGCATCTCCTGGAAGCGGCCGCCACTGACCTCGAATTCAAGGACGGCAAGTTCGCCGTTGCCGGCACCGACCGCGGCATCCCGATGATCGAAGTCGCGAAGGCCTTTTTCCGACCGGTCGGGCCGACGACCAGGTTCGGCACGGGGTTGGACGCGAGCGGGTCGTCGAATGTGCCGCCGTCATTTCCGAATGGCTGCCACGTCTGCGAAGTAGAAGTCGACCCGGAGACCGGCGTGGTGGAGATCGCGCGCTATGTCGTCGTCGACGACGTCGGCCGGGT
>JBHELS010000402.1:0-5691 GCA_046263015.1 Burkholderiales bacterium
ACCGTTGCGGTGACCGGACGCCCGGCGGGCTGGTGCGATCACATCGCGCGCATGTGGCCGGTCGATGCCGTGGTCGGCGAGAACGGCGCGTTTTACTTCCGCTATGCCGGCGGGCGGCTGCAGCGAAGCTATCACGATGCGAGCGAGGTGCGCGCACGCAATCATGGCCGGCTCGCCGGCGTCGCGGCGTCAATCCTCGCCGCCGTTCCCGGCTGCGCCTTGGCCGCCGATCAGCCGTATCGCGAGACGGACCTCGCGATCGACTATTGCGAGGATGTGCCGCCGCTGCCGCTCGAGGAGGCGGAGCGCATCGCCATGCTCATGCGCGAGGCGGGGTTGCACGCGAAGCTGAGCTCGATCCACGTCAACGGCTGGTTCGGCGATTACGACAAGCTCGCGATGAGCCGGCGCCTATTCGCCGCCGAGTTCGGCATCGATCTCGACCGCGAGCGCGAGGCGGTGGTCTACATCGGCGACTCGCCCAACGACGCGCCGATGTTCGAATTTTTCCCGCGCTCGGTCGGCGTGGCGAACGTCAAGCGCTTTGCGGCGCGGATCGCGACGCCGCCGAAGTACGTCACGCAGGCGAGCTCGGGCGCTGGCTTCGCCGAAGTCGTCGGGCATCTGCTGGCATGACGCCCTGGCTTGCCTATCTCGGCATCGGCGCGCTCGTGGGCTTCGCTGCCGGACTGCTCGGCATTGGCGGAGGCGTCGTCATGGTGCCGCTCCTCGCGCTGGTGTTCGCTGCCGAGCAGCTGCCCGCCGAGCACGTGCTTCACCTTGCGCTCGGCACGGCGATGGCCGCCATGGTGTTTACGTCGATCGCGAGCATGCGCGCCCACCACAAGCACGGCGCTGTCGACTGGCCGATTGCGCGTGCCATGTCGCCCGGGATGCTCGTCGGCTCGTTCTGCGCCGCGCTCATTGCGGGCCTTATTCCGACCCGGCCGCTCGCGTTGCTCTTCGCCGTGCTTGTCTGCTATGCGGCGACCCAGATGCTGCTCGATCTCAAGCCGCGTTCACAGCGCGAGCTGCCCGGCCCCGCCGGCATCTTTGCTGCCGGTACCGTTATAGGGGCCGTATCGAGCCTCGCCGCCGTCGGCGGCGCCTTCTTGACCATCCCGTTTCTGACCTGGTGCAAGCTACCGTTGCGCCGCGCCATCGGTACGGCGGCCGCCAATGGCCTGCCGATTGCGATCGCGGGCACGGCGGGTTACGTGCTGCACGGACTTCGCGCGCGAAACTTGCCATCGGCGAGCGTCGGCTTCGTCTATTTACCGGCGTTCGCCCTGGTCGTCGCAACCAGCATGCTCGCCGCGCCGCTCGGCGCCCGGCTCGCGCATCGGCTGCCGGTCAAGCGGCTGCGAATGTTATTTGCCCTGCTGCTTTACTTCTTCGCCGTGCGGATGCTGATCGGCGTCTGGTAGCTCGTAATCGGCGATCCAGTGCTCCGCCACGAGCGGATCCACGATCGCACGCGTCTCCAGGTGCGCACCGTGGCGATGGTAGGCGCCGAGCGCCTCGCGCGTTTCGAAGTCGCATACCAGCGAGAAGTCCACCGCCCGTCGACCTTCGTTGAACGCCCGGCCGACTTCCAGGCGCAGCAAGCCCGGAACGCGGCCGAGCTGCCGCTCGAGCGCCTGGCGAATAAGGGCGAAGTCTGCGCTCGGCGGCGACTTCAATCTCCAGAGGACGATATGCCGCACCATCGGCGCTAAACTCCGCCCTTTTCACGACGAGCGCAAGCTGTGGCCGGCCCCCTTTCGCATATCCGCGTTCTCGACCTTTCGCGCGTGCTGGCCGGCCCCTGGGCAAGCCAGAACATGGCCGACCTCGGCGCCGAGGTGATCAAGATCGAGCGGCCGGGAAGCGGCGACGATTCGCGCGCCTTCGGGCCGCCCTGGATCAAGGATGCAGCCGGTCGCGACACGAAAGATTCGGCTTACTTCAGCTCGGCGAATCGCGGCAAGAAATCCGTGACGCTCAACATCGCGGCAGCCGAGGGGCAATCGATCGCACGCGAACTCGCGAAGAAAGCCGACGTGCTGATCGAGAACTACAAGTTCGGTGATCTCGGGCGCTACGGTCTCGCCTATGACGATGTGCGAGCGATCAATCCGCGCATCGTCTATTGCTCCGTCACCGGATTCGGGCACACGGGCCCCTATCGCGAGCGTCCGGGCTACGACTTCATGATCCAGGGCATGGGCGGCATGATGAGCGTCACCGGCGAGCCCGATGATGTGCCGGGCGGCGGACCGCAGCGGGCCGGCGTTCCGATTGCCGACATCATCACCGGCATGTATGCCTCCATCGCGATCTGCGCCGCGCTCGCGTATCGCGAGCGCTCGGGCAAGGGGCAGCAGCTGGACCTCGCGCTCCTCGACTCGCAGATCGCGCTCCTCGCCTACCAGAACACCAACTACTTCGCGACCGGCGTGGCGCCCAAGCGCATCGGCAATCTGCATCCCAATATCGTCCCCTACCAGCCGTTTCGCTGCGCCGACGGCGATGTGATCCTCGCCTGCGGGAATGACAACCTGTACCGCAAGTTCTGTGAGGCGGCGGGGTGCCCGGAACTCGCGAGCGACGCGCGCTTCGCGACGAACGCGAAGCGTGTCGAGAACCGCGCCGAGCTGACACGGCTTCTCGGCGCTATCTTCAAGCAGCGCAGCAAGCGCGAATGGCTCGAGCGGCTCGAAGCCGCCGGCGTGCCGAATGGCCCGATCAATGATGTGGCGCAGGTATACGAGGAGCCGCAAGTGAAGGCGCGCGCCGTGCGGCGGGAATTGAAACACGGCGCTGGAGCGGTTCTGCCCGTGGCGGCGAGCCCGATGCGCTTTTCCGAGACGCCGGTCGAATACCGCCAGGCGCCGCCGCTCCTCGGCGAGCACACCGAGGAGGTGCTGCGCGCGCTCGGCAAGACTGATGCCGAGATCGCGCGTCTGCGCGCCGAGAAAGTGATATAGCTTAGGATTGCCGAAATTTCACTAGGAGGAGGCTATGACTCGCATCTATCCGGCGCTCACTGCGGGCGCCCTGTGCCTCGGCGTGGCAGCGGCCTCGTTCGCGGCTCCGACGACATTGCGTGCATCGCACCAGTTTCCCGGCGGGCGCGGCGATGTGCGCGATGAGATGGTGCAGATCGTCGCGCGCGAAGCAAAGGCGGCGAACATCGAGCTCGAAGTTCAGGTGTATCCCGGTGCTTCGCTTTTCAAGCCCAATGAGCAATGGAACGCGCTTGTCAACGGCCAGCTCGACATCTCGTCCTTTCCATTGGACTACGCAAGCGGCAAGCAGCGCGCATTCGGCGCGACGCTGATGCCTGGGCTCGTGCGCAGCCACGATCGCGCGCAGCGCATGAACAACTCGCCCTTCATGAAGGACATCAAGGCGCAGATCGACAAGGCTGGCGTCATCGTGCTGGCGGACGCCTGGCTCGCCGGTGCCATCGCCTCGAAGAAGAGCTGCATCCGCAAGCCCGACGACATCAAGGGCCAGAAGGTCCGCTCCGCCGGGCCGACGTTCGCTGCCATGTGGCAGGCGGCCGGCGCATCGATCGTCTCGATTCCATCGAACGAGGTCTACAACGCGCTACAAACCGGCGTTGCTGATGCGACCGACACGAGCTCGGGCAGCTTCGTTTCCTTCCGTATCTATGAGCAGGTGAAGTGCCTCACTGCGCCCGGCGACAACGCGCTGTGGTTCATGTACGAGCCCCTGCTGATGTCGAAAAAGAGCTTCAACCGACTGAATAAGAAGCAGCAGGACGTGCTGCTGCAGGCCGGTAAGAAGTCCGAGCAATTCTTCGCCGAGAAAGCCAAGGGCCTCGACGACGAGATGGTTAAGGTGTTCAAAGACCACAAGGTGGAGGTAGTGACCCTCACGCCGCAGGAGTACGACGAGTGGCTGAAGGTGGCGGAAAAAAGCTCCTACGCCGAGTTCTCGAAGGATGTGCCGAACGGCAAGAAGCTGATCTCCGAAGCGCTGAGCGTCAAGTAGCCGCCTGGACGCCTTCGTCCGCGCCGTTCGGGCGCTGTCGCAGCTCTGCGGCATCGTGGCCGCGACGCTGATTGCCTTGGCCGTGCTCGTGGTCTGCGAGATGGTGTTCGTGCGCTATGTGCTTAACCAGAACACCATCTGGCAGACCGACTTCGTGACCTGGAGCCTGGTCGCCGCCACGTTCGTCGGCAGCCCGTACCTTTTGCTCACGCGCGGGCACGTCAATGTCGACGTGCTGCCGCTGCACCTTGGCTACCGCGGCCGCTGGTGGCTCGCGCTCGCTTCGATCCTCATGTCGCTCGCGTTCTGCGCAGTGCTCGCCGTGCTGACCTCGCGCTTATGGCTCGAAGCCTGGGAGCAGCGCTGGGTCTCGGACACGATGTGGCGCGCGCGGCTCTGGATCCCGTATAGCTCGATGCCGGTCGGGCTCGGCATCCTGGTGCTGCAATACATCGCCGACCTTTATTCGCTGCTCGCGGGCCGGGTGCCGCCGTTTGGAATCAAAGCATGAGCCCGATGACGCAGGGCGCCATCGTGCTCGTGGCGACCCTGATCGTGCTTCTTTCCGGCGCGCCGGTGGCTTTCGGCCTCGGCGCTCTGTCGATCCTTTTCCTGCTGCTCTTCCAGGGCTTCGACTCGATGCAAGTCGTCGCCGAAACGTTCTATGCCGGCCTGAACGACTTCACGCTGGTATCGATTCCGATGTTCGTCATGATGGGCGCGGCGATTGGCTCCTCGCCCGCGGGCAAGGATCTCTACGAGGCGCTCGATCGCTGGCTGTACCGGCTGCCCGGCGGGCTCGCGCTTTCCAATATCGGCGCCTGCGCCGTGTTCGCCGCCCTCACCGGATCGTCGCCGGCCTGCTGCGCGGCGATCGGCAAGATGGGCATCCCGGAGATGCGCAAGCGCGGCTACCCGGACGAGATCGCCACCGGATCGATCTGCGCCGGCGGCACGCTCGGCATCCTGATTCCGCCTTCCATTACCTTCATTCTGTACGGCATCGCCACGGAGACGTCGATCGGGCGCCTGTTCCTCGCGGGCGTCATGCCCGGCCTTTTGCTCACCGCGCTCTTCATGTTGTGGACCATGTTCGCGCTATGGCGGCGCGGCTTCCGCTCGCACGCGATCGACTTCCGCTACAGCTGGCGCGAGAAATGGCAGTCGGTGCCGAAGATCGCGCCATTCATTGCCATCATCGTCGGCGTCATGTACGTCCTCTACGGCGGCGTCGCCACGCCGTCGGAGGCGGCGGGCGTCGGTGCGGCGCTGTGCGTGATCCTGGCGGTGCTGATCTACCGCATGTGGCAGCCGCGCGACTGGTGGCAGATCCTGCGCGACACGACGCGCGAGTCGTTAATGATCCTGATGATCATCGCCGCGGCGGTGCTCTTCGGCTACATGCTGACTTCGCTCTACCTCACGCAAACCCTGGCGCAGGCGATCGCCGACATGCATGTCAATCGCTGGGTGCTGATGGGGCTGATCAACGTCTTTCTGCTGGTCTGCGGGTTCTTCATCCCGCCGGCGGCGATTATTCTCATGACGAGCCCCATCCTGCTGCCGATCATCCGGGCCGCCGGTTTCGACCCGGTGTGGTTCGGCGTGATCGTCACGATCAACATGGAGATCGGCCTGATTCACCCGCCGGTCGGGCTCAATATCTACATCGTCAATTCGATCGCGCCC
>JBHELS010000403.1:0-3520 GCA_046263015.1 Burkholderiales bacterium
AAATGTGCCCGAAGCGGCCGGTATTTTTTGCCTTTGGGACAACCAGCATCTCGTCTATGTCGGCCGCACCGCGCCCCGGTCGGACCTGCGCGCGGAGCTGCGCTACGCGCTGACGGTCGCGATGGCGGCGGACTTGAGCGCGACGCATTTCACCTACGAGGAGACCAATACGCCGAAAACACGCGCGGCCGAGGAATTGCGCGACTACTTCGCCCGGTGGGGCGCGCTCCCGCGCTACAACGAGTCGGTACGCAGGCCCGATGAAGGCGGCGTTCTACGACCTGGCGGGGCGGCTTGAGAAGGAACTCGAGAGGGGCGAGACACTCCTCTGTAATCTTTCCGGCGAGCGCTCCGACTTCGTGCGCTTCAACAAGGCGCGCGTGCGCCAGGCCGGAAGCGTCGAGCAGCGCTATCTCACCCTAGGGCTTCTGAGCGAGCGTCGGCAGGCGGCGGCGACGTTGCCGCTCGCGGGCGGGACCGACGATCTCTCGTTCGCGCGGGACACGCTCGCCCGCCTACGCGAGACGCTGCGCGAAGCGCCCGAGGATCCGTGGCTCCTCATCAACGAGCAGCCGCAATCGGGCGACACGAAGCGGCGCGGCCGGCTCGCGCCGGCGGCGCAGGTGGTAGAGGAGGTGATGAGCGCCGCGCGCGAGGCTGATCTTGTCGGTTTCTATGCTGGCGGGACCATCTATCGCGGCTTCGCCAATTCGCGCGGCCAGCGCAACTGGCACGAAATCGACAGCTTCAATTTCGACTGGAGCTTGTACCGCCACAGCGACCAAGCCGTGAAGACGAGCTACGCCGGCTTCGAGTGGGATGGTGCTGCGCTTTCGCACAAGATGGCTGAGGCGGCGGAGCGACTCGAGCTCCTCGCGCTCGCTCGGCGCACGCTCGAGCCCGGCGAATATCGCGCCTACCTGGCGGCGCCGGCGCTCGCCGAGATCGTCGGACTGCTCGCGTGGGGCGGCTTCTCGGCGCGTGCACGCGAGACGAGGCAGAGCCCGCTCCTTCGCATGCAGGAGGGCGCGGCGCTCTCGCCGCGCATCACGCTCACTGAAGACACGGCTGAGGGCATCGCCCCGGCCTTCCAGGCCCAAGGTTTCATCAAGCCCGCGCGCGTCTCGCTGATCGCCGGCGGCAAGCTCGGCGAGGCGCTCGTCTCGCCGCGCTCGGCGAAGGAGTACGGTCTCGCGACGAATGGCGCAAGCGGTGGCGAGACGCCGGAGTCGGTCGACCTCGCGGGCGGCGCACTCGCGGAGCGCGAGGTGCTCGCCGCGCTCGATACCGGGCTCTATATCTCGAACCTCTGGTACCTCAATTATTCGGATCGCCCGGCCGCGCGCATCACCGGCATGACGCGCTTCGCGACCTTCTGGGTGCAAGGCGGACGCATCGTCGCGCCGGTCTCACCGATGCGCTTCGACGAGTCGATCTACCGCCTGCTCGGCGATGCGCTCATCGATCTCACGCGCGAGCGCGAAATGCTGCCCGACCCTTCCACCTATGGCGAGCGCCAGACTACGAGCGCGCGGCTGCCGGGCGCGCTGGTGAGCGCGCTTCGCTTCACGCTGTGAAAGGCGGTCCCGCCGCCGAACGCTACTTGTAGAAGACGTGGCGGCCGATGCGTGTGACGCGGCGCTTTTCCATCGCCCAGTCCGGCCGGACATAGCTTGCGTGGAAATAGAGCGCGCCTTGGAGCTGCGGCGTGTACTTGTTGTAGTACACCGCTTCGGCGACCTGCTGCGCGCGCAGCCACTCTTCGCCGACCGGCTCGGGCACGCGCTTGAGCTCGGTCCAGGAGAAGGCCCCGACCATGCGTTTCCTGCGCGAATCCCAATTCTGCTGATAGACCACCTCGCAGACCGTGCGCGGAAAATAGCGCGACGCTTTACGGTTCATGGTCACTTCGGCCACCGCAAACTGGCCGGCGAGGGGCTCGCCGCGCGCCTCGAAGTAGATATTGCGCGCGAGGCACTGGAGGCTCTCGGCGTGAAACGCGCGCTCGCGCCAGCGTGCGGCGTCCTGATAGGTGAAAACGGCCTGCATCGCGAGCACCAGACCTATGACGACGCAGGTGGCGAATGCCGTGAAGAGCCACGCCGCCTTGTCGGTGCGATACCAGAAGAACCGCACTCGCCGCCGCACATGTGCGTACGCAAAAAACATGGCGGCTCACTTTGCCGAGCCACCTTAAGCGGCCAAAGGTAACAATACGCACATGGAAAAATCCACATTTAGCGTGCGTGACATCCTCGCGGGAGGTGCGCCGAAGGAAGCGCAAATCACGGTGAAGGGTTGGGTGCGCACGCGACGCGATTCCAAGGCGGGAATCTCCTTCATCCACATCTACGACGGCTCGTCGCTCCATCCCGTGCAGGTTGTCGCGCCGAGCACGCTCGCCAACTACTCTTCCGACGTGCTGCGCTTGACGAGCGGCTGCGCCATCGAGGCGACCGGCGCGATCGTTCCCTCTCCCGCGAAAGGCCAACCCTTCGAGATGCAGGCAAGCGCGCTGCGCGTCGTCGGCTGGGTGGAGGATCCCGATCACTATCCGATCCAGCCGAAGCCGCACTCGCTCGAATTCCTGCGAGAGGTGGCGCACCTTCGTCCGCGCACGAACGTGATCGCGGCGGCGACGCGCGTTCGCCATTCGCTCGCGCAGGCGATCCATCGCTTCTTCCATGAGCGCGGGTTTTTCTGGGTCAATACACCCATCATCACCGCCGCCGATGCCGAGGGCGCCGGGGCGCTCTTTCGCGTCTCGACGCTCGATCTCCTCAACGCGCCGCGCACGCCCGAAGGCAGGATCGATTTCGCGCGCGACTTTTTCGGCCGCGAGACGTTTCTCACCGTCTCGGGGCAGCTCAACGTCGAGTGCTACTGCCTGGCGATGAGCAGGGTCTACACCTTCGGGCCGACTTTCCGTGCCGAGAATTCGAACACCAGCCGCCATCTCGCCGAGTTCTGGATGATCGAGCCCGAGATCGCCTTTGCCGGCCTGGCGGAGGACGCGGAGCTCGCCGAGGCGCTATTGAAATACGTGCTGCGCTCGCTGCTGGAAGAGCGCGCCGACGACATGGCGTTCTTCGACGAGCGCATCGAGAAGGGGCTCGTCGCCAAGCTCGAGGGCATCGTCGGCTCGGAATTCGTGCGCATGGACTATGGCGAGGCGATCACGATCCTCGAGCGCGCGAAGGAGAAGTTCGAGTTCCCGGTGAAGTGGGGCGTCGACCTGCAATCGGAGCACGAGCGCTATCTCACCGAAAAGCATGCGAAGCGGCCGGTCATCGTCATGAACTACCCGAAGGCGATCAAGGCCTTCTACATGCGCGTGAACGACGACGGACGAACCGTCGCGGCGATGGACGTTCTCGCGCCGGGCATCGGCGAGATCATCGGCGGCAGCCAGCGCGAAGAGCGCCTCGAGGTGCTCGACCGGCGCATCGACGAGATCGGCATCGACAAGGAAGCGATGAGCTGGTATCGCGATCTTCGCCGCTACGGCAGCGTCCCACAC